>NZ_KV815038.1:0-23743 GCF_001814145.1 Prevotella sp. HMSC073D09
AATTAGTTAGATATTTACTGAATATCCCTACTTATCCACTCGTGCACTTGTCCACTTGTCTACTCGTTAACTTGTTAACTCGTCCACTGCTGTAAACTTTTCGGTATGTAATTTAACACTATGAGTGCCCTTTTTATCCACCAACCGCCCACCTTGCCGCAAAAAATCGATTCTCGCGAAGGTTTGTTTTGTGCAAAAAGGGGTTAGTTGTACATGCAGGCAAAATGAATTTTTATTTAAACGGACCGCCACTAACACCCGTTTTTGGCCGATTTGCAGCAAAATGCAGTGCGTTTTGGTGCTAAACACGGTGCAATTTGCCGCTAAACGCATTGCGTTTTGGTGCTAAATGCAGTGCATTTTGGTGCTAAACGCAGTGCGTTTTGATGCTAAACGCAAGGTAAAATGGTGCAAAACGCAGTGCGAAATGCAGCTAAACGTAAGACAAAAAGCATGAATATCCACTGAAGTTGTATAAACAAAACCTTCTCGAACCATGAAACACATGCCTGAAAAGGGCAAAATAGCCATTAAAAAGTGGGATTTTAGGGGCTAAAAGTGGGTAATTGGGCATGAAAAATTACGAGGTGGCAGCCATTCTAGAAAGGCTAAATGGTGCAAATTGCAGCCTTTTTTCTTAAAAACGAACATCTTGGAAGGCATGAGAGGTTAGAAATAGTGGCAATTTGCCTACTTTATGACCTATATTCTCGCTAGAATAGCGTGGAATTTAGATGGATATTGTAAAATAAAAGATAAGGATTTAAGCTTTTTGAGTTGATGATTTTTTGAGCTGATGAGTTTGTGAATCGGGGAGTTGATGCCTTCGGGAGTTGTTGGGCTTTCGTTAGTTTACAAGCCAGAGAGTTGACTTGCCCTGCACTCCTCTCAATTTATAGAAAGATTAAAAGTCAAAACGACTTCAGTATTAAATCGGAATTGCAAGCCGCCTCTTTCTAATTGGTGGCGCATTTCATCATAATTGTTCATTGAGCCTCTTATACTTGTTGTATAAGGGGCTTTTTCGTGTCGATTGTTTGTAAGATGTCACTACTCGATTTAACCAAAGTTGGCTGTTAAAAAGGTATTGAGTGAAAGGGGTTTTAGTGAAGGTACTGGCAACCGATTAGTGTTTAATCGTTTGAATGAATTTACTTTTCTCCCTTCGTTGTGTCGCCATTTGCATACGTCTTTATCACCATGTCTTTCACCGCAGGCGGCACAAGATGGTCGATGGGTAGGCCTTCGGCGATGCGATGACGGATGTCGGTGCTCGAAATGTCGTAGAAGGGCGTGTTGAGAAGGGTTACATTGGCGGGCAGGTCGTTAGGGTTTACCTCGTAGCCACGGCGTGGAAATATCGCGATGTCGTGGCTGGCGAGTATGTCTTCGTGGTGATTCCACTTGGGAAACGACACCCAATTGTCGGCTCCGATAAGCAGAACGAAAGAGCGTTGCGGCTCGTCGTGGGCCAAAGCTTGCAGCGTTCGCCAGGTGTACGACGGCGTTGGCAGGTGCAGTTCGTAGTCGGTGGCGCAGAAACGAGGTTCGTTGGCCGTGGCAGCGCGCACTATTTCGAGCCGCGCCTTGTCGGCCATCAAGTCGTTGGCGTTGCGTTTAAAGGGGTTTTGGGGCGACACGACAAACCACACTTCGTCTAATCCCATATCGTCTAAAAACTGTTGAGCCAAGGCGATGTGCCCGTTATGTATGGGGTTGAACGAGCCGCCATAGAAACCAGTGCGTATCATGGGCGCGAAAGAAAAGCGTTAATCACTTCGAGAGTCTGCCGTTTGGCCGTCTCCAAGTCGTCGTTTATGATAACCTTGTCAAACTGCGGAGCGAACGACAGCTCGTATTCGGCTCGTGCAATGCGGTCGTTTATCACCTCTGGTGCATCGGTTGCGCGCCCTTCAAGCCGCTGGCGCAGAGCCTCGATGGACGGTGGTTGGATGAAAATGCTCAAAGCCTTGTCGCCATAAAACCGCTTAATGTTGCATCCGCCCTTAACGTCTACGTCGAAAACAACGTTCTGCCCAGCGTCTAATTGGCGTTGAACCTGCTCTTTCAACGTGCCATAAAAGCGGTCTTTGTACACCTCTTCGTACTCCAAGAACTCGTCTTGGGCGATGCGTTGCCTAAATTCTTCGGGCGAAAGGAAGAAATATTCCACGCCATGTTGTTCTGTTCCGCGCGGTGCTCTGCTGGTACACGATATGGAGAAGGCCAGCCGCAGTTCGGGATGGCTTTGCATGAGCCAATTGATGATGGTGCTTTTGCCCGAACCCGATGGCGCGGAGAATATTACCAAAGCGCCTTTGTGCTGTGTAGAAGACTGCCCGTTTGGGTAGATATGCTGGTTATTGTCCATAGTCTTTGAGTTTATTTGAGATGATGAGAGGGGAGTTTTTATTTGAGTCTTTGGGTTGAAGGGTGGCTAAGTTTCTGATTTTTTTGAGCTTTTAAGTTGGTGAGTTGATGCGTTAGGGCTTATTGCAGAAAGCAGGTTTGTGCGTTCTTCGGCCTTATCTTGTTGCGAAGTTTATCGTTCGTAAGACTAAATACGCAAATACTTAGAAATTTAAAACCTCATAACCTCACAACCTCACCAACTTAAAACCTCACAAACTGATAGCTTACAACACATTCAGCACTTGCTCTTTAATCTGTTCCAGCTCGTCTTTCATCATCACAACGATGTTCTGCATCTCGGCTTGGTTGCTCTTAGAGCCCGTTGTGTTAATCTCGCGACCCATCTCTTGTGCGATGAAACCCAGTTTTTTGCCCTGTTCGCTCTCATCGTTCATGGTCTTGGCAAAGTATTTTAAGTGATTGGCCAGTCGTTGTTTCTCTTCGCTAATGTCCAATTTCTCAATATAATATATCAGTTCTTGCTCCAAGCGGTTCTTGTCATAGTCCACTTCGGGGATGTCTTTCAGCGCGTCTACAATACGTGTTCTAATCTTCTCCACCCTCGCTTTCTCGTACGGTTCGATGTCGGCCATCAGCCTGCCGATGTTTTGTAGTTTCTCTTCAAACTTCTTTTGCAGGGCCATACCCTCCTGTTTACGGAAGGCCACGATGTGTTCAAGCGCCTGCTCAATGGCATCGGCAGCCGCCTTCCATTCGTCTTCGTCCAGCGTTTCCATCTCGGTGCGAGTGGTTACATCGGGCATTTTCAGCAGTGTGGCGTACCAATCTTGCGGTTCGGGAATGCCTGTTCTGGCCGAAATCTCCTTAATCTGTTGGTAATAGTTTTCAACCAATGCGGCGTTTATGGGCGTTGCGTCCGCCGCTGCGTCTTTTTCCACCCATATAGAGAAGTCAACCTTGCCCCTGGTGAGTGCTTTTGCCACCATCTGTCGCATCTCAATCTCCTTTTCGCGATACAGTGGAGCAACGCGTGTAGAAAGGTCTAGCGTCTTGCTGTTAAGCGATCTAATCTCTACGTTTATTTTCTTGTCGTTAAAGGTCACAACAGCCTTGCCGTAACCCGTCATGGATTGTATCATAGTTTGCGCGTTAATTTTCTGCAAATGTACACATTTTAAACGGAAAAAGCGTAATTTTGCACTTTAATATAAATATACTGAATAGGATTATGTCGTGCATATTAAATATAGAAACTAGTACCGCGGTATGTTCAGTGGCCGTTAGTAACGATGGCGAGTGCATCTTTAACGCCGAAGACCACGATGGTCCGAACCACGCCGTAAAGCTAGGTACGTTCGTAGACGAGGCCCTTTCGTTTGCCGACAGTCACGCTTTGCCGCTCGATGCCGTGGCGGTGAGTTGCGGGCCAGGCTCTTACACGGGCCTGCGCATTGGCGTTTCGATGGCCAAAGGCGTGTGCTACGCTCGCAACGCTAAGCTATTGGCCGTGCCGACGCTGCAATTGCTGTGCGTTCCGCTGCTGTTGCGCGAACAAATAACGCCCGACGACGCCCTGCTTTGTCCCATGCTCGACGCCCGACGCATGGAAGTGTACGCCGCCCTCTACGACAGGGCACTGAAAGAAGTAAGGCCTGTGGGGGCCGACATCGTGGAGGCCGACACCTACAAGGCCTTTCTAGACCAACATCACGTGTACTTCTTCGGCAACGGAGCCGACAAGTGCAAGGCCGAAATCGTTCACCCCAATGCGCACTTCATCGGCAATGTGAAACCTTTGGCCAAGAATATGGCACCATTGGCAGAGAAAGCGATGGCCGAAGAGCGTTTCGAAGATGTGGCATACTTTGTGCCGTTCTATCTAAAAGACTTCGTGGCGAAAGCCGCCAAGCCGCTACTCTAACTGCAATGGCAAACCAAATGCCGAATAACAAATAAAGAATGAACAACCGAACATCCACCACTAAGATAATGAACATAGAAGGATTGGACTATAACACGCAACGCGAACGGCTGATACTTCCCGAGTACGGACGTGAGATACAAAAGATGGTGAACCACGCAATGACCTTGCCAACCAAGCAAGAAAGGCAAGCTTGCGCCGAGTCTATCATCGCAACGATGAGCATTCTCTTTCCGCAAGGGTACGATGCCGTAGACCTTGAACACAAACTGTGGGACCATTTGGCCATCATGAGCGACTTTAAACTCGACATCGACTACCCGTTCGACGTGTCGGAGGCCACACGTGCCACCACTAAGCCCCAGCATCTGGGCTACACATCGTCGCGCATTCCTGTGCGACATTATGGCAAACTGCTCTTCGAAACATTCGAAAGACTGAAAGACATGCCTGCCGGCGCCGAACGCGATGCACTGGTTAGGCTCACTGCCAACCAAATGAAACGTTCGCTGGCGCAGTGGGGACACGGCGCAGCAGATAACGAACGTGTGGCATCAGACCTTGCAGCGTTCACCAATGGCAAGATACAGCTCGACCTAGATACGTTTAAGTTTGAGAAATTGCCTGCAAAAGAACCTGAGAAAAAACGCAAGAAGAAGTAGCCATGCAATCTTTTCTCATCGAGGGCGGACGCCCTTTGCAAGGCACTATCACGCCGCAAGGAGCCAAAAACGAGGCCTTGGAGGTGATTTGCGCAGCTATATTAACTGCCGAAGAGGTGCGCATCAGCAACGTTCCCGACATCTTAGACGTGAACAACCTCATCCTTCTGCTGGCCGACATCGGCGTGAAGGTGACACGGCATGCGCGTAACGACTATTCGTTTAAGGCCGACGAGCTGAACCTCGACTTCCTTTCAAGCGACGACTTTGTGCGCAAATGTGCGGCTTTGCGTGGCAGTGTGCTGCTCATCGGTCCGCTTTTGGGGCGCTTTGGCAAAGCCATGGTGGCCCAACCAGGTGGCGATAAGATTGGTAGGCGCCGTCTAGACACCCACTTTTGGGGCTTTCGCATGCTCGGTGCAAGCTTTGAAAAGCTGCCCAACCGCAACGTTTACCAACTGCGAGCCAACCAATTGCAGGGGCGTTACATGCTGCTTGATGAGGCATCGGTAACAGGAACGGCCAACATTATCATGGCCGCAGTGCTGGCTAAGGGCACAACCACCATCTATAATGCTGCTTGCGAACCCTACATTCAGCAGCTTTGCCGACTGCTTAACCGCATGGGGGCACGCATTGGCGGCATAGGCAGCAACCTGCTTACCATCGAAGGGGTTGAAACATTGCACGGAGCAACCCACCAAGTGTTGCCCGACATGATTGAAGTAGGCTCGTTCATCGGTATGGCTGCTATGGTTGGGCAGGGCATACGCATCAAGAACGTGTCTGTTGAGAACCTCGGACTGATACCCGATACCTTTAAACGATTGGGCATTACGATTAATATTGAGGGCGACGACCTCTTTATCCCGCACCACGAACATTATCAAGTGGAGGCATTTATCGACGGTTCGATAATGACTTTGGCCGATGCACCGTGGCCAGGACTAACTCCCGACCTCCTTTCGGTACTCATTGTGGTGGCTACTCAGGCGCGCGGCAGCGTGCTGTTCCATCAAAAGATGTTCGAAAGTAGGCTGTTCTTCGTAGACAAGATAATCGACATGGGCGCGCAAATCATACTTTGCGACCCACATCGCGCAGTAGTTATAGGTCACGACCACAAGCTGCAACTGCGCGCAGGCCGTATGACTAGCCCCGACATACGTGCAGGTATCGCCTTGCTTATCGCCGCATTAAGTGCCAACGGCACCAGTCAGATAGACAATATCGCACAGATAGACCGCGGATACGAAGACATCGAGGCACGGCTTAACGCCCTCGGAGCCAACATCAAGCGCGTATAGGCCCAGCAAAAAGAAAAAATCAGGCCACCGCGAACCACCCTATTCACAAACTTTAAAAGCAACATACACCCACACCACATGCCCCAACAATCATCCACACGACCGCTATGGCAAGCCGACAACTTCTATAAGATAGGCAAGCTGGGCAAGCCCCACGGCGTGAAAGGCGAAATATCTTTCCACTTCGACGACGACATCTTCGACCGAATAGAGGCCGATTTCCTTGCGCTCGAAGTGGAGGGGCTGCTTGTTCCCTTCTTTTTCGAGGAATATCGCTTTAAGGGTAGCGAGACGGCATTGGTGAAATTCGTGAACATAGACACGCAAGAACGAGCAAAGGAACTAACGGGTTGCAACGTGTTTTTTCCGCGGCAGGAGGACGATAACCTCGATGCCGAACTGTCATGGGCGGCCATTGTGGGCTTTACCGTTAAGGATGCAGCCACCAACAAGCCGCTGGGCGCACTCCTTGCCGTAGACGACAGCACGGTGAACACCCTTTTTGAAGTAGACGTTAACGGTTCTGCGCCCCTGCTATTGCCTGCATCTTACGAATTGATTGCAGGCGTTGACGCAAAGAAACGTGAAATAACGATGCACATTCCCGATGGAATATTAGACCTAGACTGAACAAATGAAGAAACAAATATGTATTCTTGGCAGCACGGGTTCGATTGGCACACAAGCCCTCGACGTGATTGCGCAACATGCCGACAAGTACGAAGTGTACTGCCTAACGGCAAACACACGCGTTGAATTACTGGCTCAACAGGCACGGAAGTTCAGGTCGGCGGCCGTTGTTGTGGCCGACGAAAGTCGCTACCAGCAGCTGCAAGACCTCTTAACCGACCTTCCCGAAGTTAAGGTTTACGCAGGTAAGCAGGCACTTTGCGACATCGTAGAGGCCGAACCCATCGACATGGTGCTTACAGCGATGGTTGGTTTTGCTGGTTTAGAGCCCACAATACATGCCATTAAAGCGCATAAGAAGATATGTTTGGCCAATAAAGAAACGCTTGTTGTGGCCGGAGAGCTTATCAATGAGTTGGCCATAGCCAATCGCGCACCCATACTTCCCGTAGACAGTGAGCACTCGGCCATATTCCAAAGCATAGTGGGCGAGGGCGATAATGCCATCGAACGGATATTGCTTACGGCAAGTGGAGGCCCATTTCGCCTACTGCCCGAAGAGCAATTGGCCAAAGTTACCAAGGCCGATGCCTTGCGCCATCCCACGTGGGACATGGGTGCGAAGATTACAATCGACTCTGCCACGATGATGAACAAAGGGTTCGAGGTGATTGAGGCCAAGTGGTTGTTCGGCGTTGAGGCCGAAAAGATACAGGTGCTTGTGCATCCGCAGAGCATTGTTCATAGCGCGGTGCAGTTCGAAGACGGCTCGGTAAAGGCGCAACTAGGCATGCCTGACATGCGTTTGCCCATACAATACGCCTTCTCTTACCCCGATAGGCTGCCGCTTAACGGGCCAAGGCTCGACTTTTTTGCACAGCCGTTGGAGTTTTTCGAACCCGACATGCGTAAGTTCCGCTGCTTGCAATTGGCCTTCGATGCCATTAACCGCGGTGGAAACATGCCTTGCATACTCAATGCAGCCAACGAAGTGGTGAACGAGGCATTCAGGGCCGACCGCATTGGCTTTTTAGACATGCCGCGAATTATCGAAGAAACGATGCAAAAAGTGCCTTTCGATGCGGCTCCTTCGTTAGATACATACCTGCAAACGGATGCCGAATCGCGCCGAAAGGCCAGCGAATTGGTTGCCCAACTGCGTTGAAACCCATACCGCAAAGCGGCTTTTGCCACTGCGGATAACACCAACGAATGTGCCATAAAGGGCCTTAACGCTTACCCATTGGCATCCCTATTAATACAGAAAACAATAAAACGAATATGGAAATATTTCTCATTAGGCTGTTGCAGTTCATGCTGGCCATATCTATTTTGGTGCTACTCCACGAGGGAGGGCATTTCTTCTTCGCCCGTTTGTTTGGCGTAAGGGTAGAAAAGTTCTACCTATTCTTCGACCCTTGGTTTCATCTCTTCGAGTTTAAGTCTAAGAAAAGCGGCACGGCTTACGGCATGGGCTGGCTACCTTTGGGCGGATATTGCAAGATTTCGGGAATGGTAGACGAGTCGTTCGACACAGAACAGATGGCCAAACCCGCCCAACCGTGGGAGTTTAGGGTTAAACCGGCATGGCAAAGGCTGCTCATTATGTTGGGCGGCGTTATCGTTAACTTCCTCTTGGCCTTGTTTATCTATTCGATGGTGCTGTTCCATTGGGGCGACAGTTACGTGCAAGTGAAGGATATGACGGCCGGAATGAAGTTTAATTCGGAGGCAAAAGCCCTTGGATTTAAAGATGGCGACGTGCTTCTTGGCACCGAAAAAGGCGAGTTCAAGACTTTCGATGCCGACTTTTTCCGCGATTTGGCCACTGCCACTCGTGTAGACTTGGTGCGCCAAGGCAAACACATGAGCCTGCCCATGCCTGGCAATCTCGACTTGCTGAACATGCTTAAGTCGTCGCCACGCTTTGTCATGATCATGATGCCTAACACCATCGACAGCGTTATGCCCAACAGCATAGCTGCCAAAGCGGGTCTGAAAGCTGGCGATAAGATTGTGGCTTTTGCAGGAAAACCCATTGATTCGCAAAACGATTTTAATTTCGAGAAAGAGCGTTTGGGCGATATTTTGGCTGCTGCAACCACTCCTGCCGACAGTGCCAAGGCACTAAACACCACCATATCCTTTGTTCATCAGGGCGACACAACGGCCACTACGGCAGCGGTTAAGCTTAATGCCGACTTGCTTTTTGGTATGGTTTTCACCAACGGACTGGCCAAATATAAGGAAACACACGTGGAATATGGTTTCTTTGAAAGCTTTCCTGCTGGCGCAGCCTATGGCGTAAAGGTGCTCAAAGGCTATGTAGGCGACATGAAATACTTGTTCTCGGCCGATGGTGCTAAGTCGTTGGGCGGTTTCGGAGCGATAGGAAGCCTCTTCCCTCCCATGTGGGATTGGCACATGTTTTGGCTTATGACGGCTTTTCTTAGCATCATTCTCGCCTTTATGAACATTCTTCCCATACCCGCTCTCGATGGTGGTCACGTGCTTTTCTTGCTCTACGAGATGATTACAAGGCGCAAACCCAGCGAAAAGTTTATGGTGCGCGCCGAGTATGCAGGCATTTCCATCCTTATTATATTAATGGTTATGGCCAACCTTAACGATGTGCTCCGCGCATTGGGGTATATGTAAGGGTGAAAAAGTGAAAAGGTGAAAAGATGGCTGCGCCTTTAAAGGTGCCTAGTGGTTTCTAGATTTCTAGGCCGTTCTGGTTTTGGACTAGTCGGACTAGTCGGACCAGTCAGACCAGTCAGACAAGTCAGACAAATCAGACCCGTCAGACCAGTCGGACTTCTCCGATTAGGCTGACACCATCTATAAACACAAGCTGCAATGCAATTGGCTTAACTCCTTAACTAACTCCTCAAACTTGTCATATATTCCGCACTAAGTTTCGCTTAATGGCTGCCGTTTTTCCAGCCGATTGTCCACTCGGTTGCAATTAATCGATTCTTGCGCGAGTTATTTTTGATACAAAATGGGGTTGCATATACATGTATGCAGCCCCATTTTGTATTACATTAATATGCAAGAACTATGGCGTGACTTGCCAATTGCACCAAAATGCAGTGTAAAATGCACCAAAACGCAGGGTGATTTGCACCAAAATGCAGGGTGAAATGCACCAAAACGCAGGGCGATTTGCACCAAAACGCAGGACTAGATGGGGCAAATGGCGTGCCCAGGTGCATATTTATGCGCTGGAATTGGGGCATTTTAGCATGATGTTTGATTGAAAACAGGTGTGTTTTGGGGCTAAAAGCTGCTTTAAAAAGTGGTTTTTTGCTGCTTTTAGCATGGATTTGGGGTGATGAAAATGACGATCGGCGCGCAATCTAGAAAGGTAAAATGGTGCAAAACGCATTAGATTTCCTTAAAATGGACAACGATGGAACTGCCTTAGACCGCAAAATTCGGCCTAATTTCTTGCTTTTTGGCTGTTTTTCTGTCTAGAATGGGCGGCAGAAAATGTGTGTTTTGTAAAAAGTTTTTATTTATTTTTGATGGCGTTACTTGTTTTGGTATGATGTTCTTTTGTTGCAAGTAGATAGCCTCTTGTGTGCCATCTCAAAGGCATTTGTTTGTTGTTAAGGGGCATCGAGTTTTAATTTCGCCCCCTTTCGCACGCCATCCCAAGGCCATTTGTTTGGTTGTAAGTTGGCAAGTTTACCACATTTCAAGTCCGTATGGGGATAATCCACGTACCAGCGCGTAAACTTGCCAACTTCAAAGGCCGCTTACAAGGCGACTTCTTCGCTTTGTTGGGTAGTTGTCTCTGATGGTTGTTCGGTTCCCAAATCGCACTCCACCATGCCGTCGCGCAGATGAATGGTGCGGTCGGTAAGCTTGGCAAGCTCTTCATCGTGTGTGACTATGACGAACGTTTGGCCGAACTTGTCGCGCAGATCGAAGAACAATTGGTGTAGTTCGGCCTTGTTTTTTGAGTCTAAACTGCCCGAAGGTTCGTCGGCCAACACCACGGCAGGCTCGTTAATCAGTGCGCGCGCCACGGCCACCCTTTGCTTTTCGCCCCCCGACAGCTCGGCAGGCTTGTGGTTAGCACGGTCGGCAAGGCCAAGAAAAGAGAGCAGTTCGTTAGCCCTTTGCATGGCCTCGCTCTTCTTCTTACCTGCGATGTAGGCTGGTATCATTACGTTTTCGAGAGCCGTAAACTCAGGCAGCAGCTGGTGAAACTGGAAGATAAAGCCCAAGTGTTGGTTGCGGAAGTCGCTCAACTTCTTACTCGATAGTGTGCCAACGTCTACACCGTCCACCACCACTTCGCCGCCGTCAGGTCGGTCTAGCGTACCAATAATTTGCAACAGCGTGGTTTTTCCGGCACCGCTAGGTCCAACGATGCTCACCACTTCGCCCTTGTTGATTTGCAAGTCGATGCCTTTAAGCACTTGCAACGAGCCGAAGCTCTTGGTTATAGATTTTATTGTTATCATAATGAATTATATTTTTTAGTAGTAAAGTCGTAAGGTAGTAAAGTAGTAAGTGCAAATGCTTATGAGGCAGAGTGGCAAATACTCTTGTTAATTCGTTAACTTGTAACCGCGCCAGCTAACCCCATAAAGATATTGGCTAAATTCCTCAAATAACTCCATATTGCTTTACCACTTCCTCCTCATTGCTTAATACATTCTTCTTTCTCCTCATCACTTACTACTTCCTCCTTATTCTCTTACTACTTCCTCCTTATTCTCTTACTACTTCCTCCTTTCTCTTCATCACTTACTACTTCCTCCTTGTTCCCTTACTACTTACTACTTTCTCCTTACTATTTTACAACTCAGACTACTTCTTCAACTTCTTCACCCACTTTCCAACGTCCTCGTAGGCACTAGTCCCCTCGGTATGTTGTGGTTCGGCAAAGGTAAGTTCCTCGATGCCGTCGCCATATTGGTCGGGGAACACAATCATCAGATTGGTTCCAGAGAAATGTCTGGTTATCTCATCCGGCAGTCTGTCGAGCGCCGTTTTGTAGCTAACGGTTCCCTTTCGCGCCGTAACCACCACGAAAAGATGGTCGGGGGCGATGGTGGCAGCCAGCGAAGGCAGTTCGTTCCAGTGGTTCATCAGCGCATATTCGGCACGCATAGAGGCGTGGCGGTTGCGAACAAACTCGTTGATAAGTGCCAACGTGTCTTGACGACCGTGGAAAACGATGCGGCATTCGAGGTTCAACACCACGCGCGCCAGACGTTCGAGCCAGCGATAGAAACCCGGTTCGTACTGCGCACGCGACGGAACGGCCACTTGAATGCGACGGATGGTGCTTAGTGGCTGGTTCAAACGCGCCATGATAATCTGCCGATTCAGTCCGTTGAACAAGCTTTGGTGGAACTGCCCCCAAAACTTTGGCGACACTTCCTTATGCGTATGCAAGCCGATGATAATCTCCGAGGCATGAAACTCGTTAAAGGCGTGCTTAATGCCGTTGGCAATGTTGGCCGCTATGCGCACCTGCGTTTGCGTTCGCACGTCGGTGGCGGCGGCGTATTTCGACACTTGGTCTAGCAGTTGTCGCCCCTTTTCTTGGTTGGCGCGCATGTTCTCGTCGTCGTAAACAAGGTTCAATGCAATGATACCGCGGTTTAGTTTGGGGTTGCGCATCATGATGGCCAAGCCCATAAGTCGGTTGGCGTACTCTGGATATTTTACGGGTACGAGCATACTTTCGTCGTCTTGCTCGCTTATTTCGCTTGCTGGTATGTTCTTTTCGCTAAGAATAAAGGTCTTGGCAGCCCGTTCGGTCATCACCGAAGAGATGATACAGGTTATCAAAATCATGATAACTACGGCATTAAGAATGTCGTCGGTGATGAGATAACGGCCTGGTTCAACCTGTAAGTGCATGCCAACCATCACGATGGCGATAGCTCCGGCGGCGTGGGCAGAGGTTAAGCCGAACATCATTTGCCCCGAAGGTGCGGGCATTTTGAAACGCCAACTGGTGATGTAGGCCGCAATGGCCTTGCCCAATGTGCCAACAAGGGTGATGGCCAGCACCACCCAAACGATGCCTTGCCCTTGAAACAGCAGGCGAAGATTGATGAGCATGCCCACACCGATAAGGAAATAGGGAATGAAGATGGCGTTGCCGATGAACTCGATGCGGTTCATCAGCGGCGAAAGTCGCGGCACGTAGCGGTTAAGAATAAGGCCGGCAAGAAACGCTCCGAATATTCCTTCGAGCCCAATGGCCGAAGAAACGGCCGCACTAAGGAAGAGAATGGCCATCACAAAGATGAATTGCATCACGGCATCGCTGTATCGGCGCAGGAACCAACGCGTTAGTCGGGGGATGAAAAAGGCCATTGCCACGCAGAATCCCACCACTTTTACCACGAACCAAAGCCAAAACAGCTCGCCTCCGCCTTCGTTGTGGGCGGCCACTATCATGGCCAGCACCACCAAAGAGAGGAACAAGGCAATCATGGTAGAGCCTACACTGAGCGATACGGCCGAGTTTCGTTGAAGTCCGTAGCGGCCAATGATGGGGTAGGCGATAAGTGTATTCGACGCCATGAGCGTGGCCAAGAGCAGCGAGGCGGGCATACTGTAGTGCAAAAACGTTGTTCCCAAGAGGTAAATGAGTACGAAGGGAACAGCGAACGTGGTCAAACCAAACACCATGAAGCGGTATTTGTTGCGTTTAAGGCCGCTGCTGTCCATTTCGAGTGCGGCCAAGAACATGATGTAATACAGGCCCACGCGCCCGAAAAGTTCGAAAGAGTCGTCGCGTTTCAAGATGTTGAACCCATATTCGCCTACGGCAACGCCAGCCAACACCATGCCGATGATGTGGGGAATGCGCAATTTGCCCATCACGATGGGGGCAAAAAGGATGATGAGCATCACGATGAAGAATATCAACGTGGGGTCGGTTATGGGGAAGGCAGAGAACATTTTCTTTCGTTTATGGCGGTTTGGGGTTGATGATGCGGGCCGTTTGTAGCTGGAAAAGCCCATCATACGGGGCTTTCTAGGGTACGTCTAGGCAGCTTGCGCCATGCTTTGGCAGTGGCGTTGCTTGCCTTTATCACTGCAAAGTTGCAAAAAATATATCAAACTGACGCGTATAAACGTGGAAAGTTGTACATTTGCAATGCAATATATCATTATTTTAAAAGAGAAGGAAATGAAAGTAGCAATTGTAGGCGCAAGTGGCGCGGTGGGTCAAGAGTTCTTGCGCATATTGTCAGAGCGTGCCTTTCCCATCGACGAGCTGTTGCTTTTCGGGTCGGAACGCAGTGCAGGGCGCACTTATTTGTTTAACGGCAAGGAGCATGTTGTTAGGCTTTTGCAGCACAACGACGACTTCCGCGGCGTGGATATCGCTTTCGTGTCGGCTGGCGGAGGTACGTCTAAGGAGTTTGCCGAGACCATTACGAAACACGGAGCGGTGATGATAGACAATTCAAGTGCATTCCGCATGGACCCCGAAGTGCCGCTAGTGGTGCCCGAATGCAATGCCGAAGACGCGCTGAACCGTCCGCGCGGCATCGTGGCCAACCCCAATTGCACCACGATTATGATGGTGGTGGTGTTGCAACCGCTGGAAAAGCTGTTGCACATCAAGCGCATTCGCGTGTCTAGTTACCAAAGTGCAAGTGGCGCAGGTGCTGCTGCTATGGCCGAATTGCAAACACAATACAGCCAATTGGTTAACGGCGAAGAGCCCACGGTGAGCAAGTTTCCGCACCAACTGGCCTATAACGTGATACCACAGGTAGACGTTTTTACCGATAACGGCTACACAAAGGAAGAGATGAAGATGTATCACGAAACGCAAAAGATAATGCACACCGACGCCAAGTGCTCGGCAACGTGTGTAAGGGTGAGCTCGCTTAGGTCGCATTCGGAAAGCGTTTGGATTGAAACCGAACGCCCGTTGTCGGTAGAAGAGGCACGTAAAGCCATCGCCGCCGCACCTGGTTGCACGCTGAAAGACGACCCTTCGCAGGGCGTTTACCCCATGCCGTTGGAGACGGGAGGTAAAGACGACATCTTTGTTGGCCGCATCAGAAAAGACTTGGCCGACGAAAACGGACTGACGTTGTGGCTAAGCGGCGACCAAATTCGTAAGGGTGCAGCACTCAATGCCGTGCAGATTGCCGAATATCTGATGAAAAATGATAAGACGCTGACGAAGGGATAATACGCCTTTGTTTGGCAGAAACTTGTAGCAAAATACATCTGTTGCATGGGCAAATGGCAGTGTGACAAACTTATTGGGGTGCGTTTATGCGCCCCTTTTTTGTTTATGCGCATAAAAGGCCCGATATGCAGATGGCGTACTTAGACCAAGTTTTATGGAAAGGTGGGCGGCTGGTGTTTGTTTTTTAAGCAGTTGGCGTTGTGTTTGTTTCTCATTTAATGGTGTGAAATGGGTAATGGTGTTGCAATATCTGTTGCTAAATATGGTTAAAATCATGATGATTTGCTTTTGCAACTGCTTGTTGTGTTTGAATTTTTAATATATTTGCATCCGATACGTTGTTAATTCTAACCTTTAAACAAACAAGTGTTGATTATGAAAAAGAGTACTATCTTTGTTATGGCGGCTATGGCATTGTGCATTGCCGCATGTGTTTTAGATTTTGGAGGAAAACAAGTTTCAGTTCCCCTGCGTGATGAATAAACGACTCATGAGGAGAGTTCTTTTCCGTCCCTCGATAAATGCGTTTTCTCGCCATGACACTGTTTGAGCAAGCTCAACATTGTTCATTCGGTTTAACGAAAACGTACGTTAGCGTACATAATGAATGTTCTGCAAGCATTTACAGTTCTTCAATTCCTTCTAAAATGAGGCTTTTTTCTGTTGGTTTTGTAACAAGTCGGGAAGTTGTTGATGCAGCAAATCAAGATATAGCAAGACGTCTGTTTGAATATGCGAGCCAATATGAATGAAACCCATGTGAGGGAGGCAACCAACCAAACGGCAAATGAAGACATCAGGAGTGGAATGTCGTCCGTACGGGTTAACTAGGTTCTGCATTTGCTTGCTTTAAGTGAAGGAGTAACAGGTATGAATAAACATATTAAAAACGGAATAATATCCATGATGGCATGGATAATGTTCCTTACAATTCTTTTTGGGTCTTATCTATATCTAACTAATTCGCCATTTAGTTATTTCGTAGATGAGGAAACGGGTGGCTTTATATCGGGTGCATTTTTCCTAGGATGGGCACTTGTTTGGTTCGGTATAGGTAGGCATTACAGCATTGATTACGAGGCCAAGAAACACATCTTTATAGAAAATCATGAGGGCATAGACAGGTCTGTCGTAGATAAGGCCTTCAGAAAGGCCTACTTTTCTAGTGTGGCAAAGGTGTTGGCAATTGTGTGTTTTATCTCTGTTCCTTGCTATGTTGCAGCCAATGTGAAGGGTGAACCAAGCTTTAAGGATTGCATGTTGATAGGAATGCTAATGCTGGCCTCGATTGTGCTATACGCCTATTACAAAAGAAACAGAGCCGCCGGGGTTACATTGTGATTTTTAGAACGTTTTCGTTAAGCCAAATGAACAACGTCGAGCTTGATCAAACATTGTCATGGCGAGAAAACGCACTTTTCGAGGAACGAGAAAAGAACGGTTTTTTGAGTAACCAACAGATTTGATTTTGTTTATCTGTGTTTTCTCGAAAGGCATGAAACTTATCAAAAGTAACATCATTCAAGGAATTTTCTACGTGTGCCATATTTAAGACAAAGATAAGGGACGGCGTTGCGAGAGAAAAACTTCAATGATGTTTCTGCCAATAGCTTTAGTACCCCCTTAAATGTTTCTTCTCCGCCTTTTCCTCTTAATTCAGCTAGGTAACCTTAGCTTATAAAGTCCGTTTTCTCGCAGGACAGTGGGCAGAAAAACGCATGCGAGAGCAGCCAAACGGCAATAACGCTTGTGCTGTACCGCCCTTATCGACAGCCCTGAAGATTGGTTGGAGAATGGTAACACCATTCCTTACTCTCCTTAATAACTTGCCTTTTCTCAACCCCTTACCTCCTCATCAACTCACAGACTTACCCCTAACAAACTCACAACCAATGTTTGTAGGTATGGCTTATTTTGCGTATTTTTGCAAGACAAAGGCAAGAAACGGTGGCGGCAGTGTGCCATTGGGCATGCTAGCCACGCCCGTAGGGGCTGCAAGCGCGAGCCCGAAACTTGCCCTTTGCCCACTTAAAAACCATTATTAATAGAGCGACATGCCCATAAATCATTCCCTCAAATCATCTTTTGCGCTGCGTGCCCTTGGTCGTTACGGCCTTTGTGCGGCGCTTTTGCTTTTTGCTTTCTTGCAGTCTGGCACGGCTAAGGCCGAGAAACAGCCAGTAGATTACGTTAACGCCTTTATCGGAACAACCAATTTCGGCACCACAAACCCAGGTGCTGTGTGTCCAAACGGCTTGATGTCGGTAGTGCCTTTCAACGTGATGGGCTCCGCCAACAACAAGTTTGATAAGGATGCGCGTTGGTGGTCTACGCCCTACGAGTACCACAACATCTACTTCACAGGCTATTCGCACGTCAACCTTAGCGGCGTTGGCTGTCCCGATTTGGGCTCGCTACTGCTCATGCCCACAACAGGTAAGCTCGAAGTAGACTACAAAGCGTATGGCAGTCCTATGATGATGCAAAAGGCATCGCCAGGTTATTACACCAATTTCCTACCTCGTTACGATGTGCGCACCGAGGTGACGGCCACCCCGCGCACCTCGATGGCGCGCTTTTGGTTTCCCAAAGGCAAGAGCAACATATTGCTTAATCTTGGTGAAGGACTGACAAACGAGTCGGGAGCGATGGTTCGCCGTGTGAGCGAAACCGAATACGAGGGCGTGAAACTGCTGGGAACGTTCTGTTACAACCCACAAGCCGTGTTCCCCATTTATTTTGTTATGCGTGTAGACACCAAGCCCACAGCAGCAGGATATTGGAAAAAACAACGCCCCATGACGGGTGTTGAGGCCGAATGGGATAAGGATAACGGCAGGTATAAGTTATATACCAACTACACGAAAGAAATAGCTGGTGATGATGTTGGTGTGTATCTCAACTTCGATAGCCATGGCAACGAACCTGTTGTTGTACGTATGGGCGTATCGTTTGTTAGCATGGCCAATGCCCGCGAGAACCTCGATGCCGAACAAGGGGGCAAAGATTTCGACACGATAAAGGAAGAAGCGCGCAACGCTTGGAACAAAGACCTCTCGCGTATTGAGGTGGAAGGCGGAACAGAAGACCAGCGAACGGTGTTCTACACGGCCCTATACCACGCCTTGTTGCACCCCAATATCTTGCAAGATGTAAATGGACAGTACCCAACACTTGAAACGGGCGAGGTGAAAACCATGCGCGAAGGCAACCGTTACACCGTGTTTTCGCTGTGGGACACCTATCGCAACGTGCACCAACTGCTTACTTTGGTTTATCCCAACCGCCAACGCGACATGGTTCGCACCATGATAGACATGTATCGCGAACATGGTTGGCTGCCCAAATGGGAGCTATACGGCCGCGAAACCTATACGATGGAGGGCGACCCAGCCATTCCCGTTATCGTAGACACGTGGCTTAAAGGTCTGCGAGGCTATGATATCAACACGGCATACGAGGCTATGCGCAAGGGCGCAACCACTCCTGGCCCCCAAAACCTACTTCGTCCCGACAACGACGACTACCTTTCGCTGGGCTATGTGCCGCTGCGCGAACAGTACGACAACTCTGTCTCGCACGCGTTAGAGTATTATATCGCCGACAACGCCCTCTCGCGGTTGGCCACCGCCTTGGGAAAGAAAGCCGATGCGCGACTGTTCTACAACCGTTCGCTGGGTTATCGCCACTATTATAGCAAAGAGTACGGCACACTTAGGCCCATTTTGCCCAACGGCAAGTTTTATTCGCCCTTCAATCCCAAGCAAGGCGAGAACTTCGAACCTAGTCCGGGCTTTCACGAAGGCAACGCTTGGAACTACACTTTCTATGTTCCGCACGACGTAATGGGGCTTGCCAAGCTGATGGGTGGACAAAAGCCCTTTGTTGAAAAGCTGCAAATGGTGTTCGACAAGGAACTTTACGACCCCGCCAACGAACCCGACATTGCTTATCCGCACTTGTTTTCGTACTTCAAAGGCGACGAGTGGCGCACGCAAAAAGAACTTCATCGGCTGATGGCCAAGTACTTTAAAAACGCGCCCGACGGCATACCGGGCAACGACGACACAGGAACGATGTCGGCATGGCTCGTGTTTAACATGATGGGCTTTTACCCCGACTGCCCCGGCGAGCCTGCCTACACGCTCTCATCGCCCGTGTTCAACCGCGTAACCATTCACTTAGATAAGGAACAATGGGGACGAAACGAGTTGGTTATCGAGGCAAAACGTCAACTACCCACCGATATATTCATCAACGGCATCACTCTTGGCGGCAAGCCCTTTAAGGGTTATCGCGTGTCGCACGAAGAACTTTTGAAGGGTGGCAACCTAACGTTCGAACTGAAAAGTGAACCTGCTCGTTAGGTTATTCAATGACGAGAGAGGGGAAAGGTGAAAGCGTGAAAAAATGGCTGTGCCTACTAACTGGTCAACTTGCCACCTTGTCAACTCGTTAACTCGTCATCTTGTTAACTATTTATCTTGTCATCTTGTCAACAATATAAGGTGAAAAAATGGCTAATGCCGTCTTTTCACCTTTATTTTTTCTTTTAACGGCCATTCATTTTGTTACATTACGTCTTTGTACTTTACAAATTCGCGCTGTTCGTTACGTGTTTTTAGGGAGAATAAAAGATAATCAGGGGGTAATAAACTACTATTATTCAGCCTAGCACATTTCTTTTTAAGGCCATCTTTAGAACATTACCTGCATTTTGTCTTCCCTTTTGCAGCAACGAGTTTACTAGTTGACGAGTTAACAAGTTTACCAGTCAACAAACATGTGGCTTACTAATTAAAAACAGCTTATAGCCAAAGTGGTCTGTAAACTCCTTATAAAGAAATATGCCCAAAAGATAACAACCGATTTGTTTTTTCACTAACTTTGCATTACTAACATAACAGTTATAAAGTACGTAAGAAACCCACTTACCCCTTCTTAACACGAAAAACTTAGCTGATGAAAACAGGCTTAGAGTAAAAATGGTACGGAGGTGTAACATACAAACCCATAAAATGTCAATGATATGAAACGATTAATGATGATAGTATGGTTGTTAGCACTAGTCTCAACCAATCTTTTTGCGCAAAAAAGAAAGACGTTGTCGTATGTGGAAACCGTAGCTTATGCAAAATATTTGGTGGAGAACAAGCGGCTCTTCTTGCGTGAACCTGCTGAAAAATTATTTTATAATTTGGAAACTGCAGGGTTTCCCATAGAACACATGTCTACCGTTAGTGCTGGGCCTTGGGGAGAGGAACGTACAAGGGGGGTCATTTTTTATAACTATCCATCAAGCGTCATTGATTCTGATAATCCCACTGTGGTTATACTAGAAGTGAAACTTGATATGGATTTTAATGAGCACGATTTCTGGCGCAGTCTTCCAGACGAAGGTTGGATGGAATGTATTATGGAGAAAACGAAACATTATTTGGTGAATGATATTATTTGTAAGGTAACAAAGATATATCCAGAGGATAGTCCTGTGGTAAAAGAAATGTATAAAATAACTCACTAGGGGCTGCTTAATCCCCAGTGGGTGATTGTAAGCTGTTGAATAGGTTGTAACAAGCAAGTTATCATGTAATAACGACAAGTTCTAACACCTGTTTCGGCCTGCAATCCACAGCTATATCTATTATTAATACGCGCGCGAGGGAGAATGCAACCTTGCCGTATGGCTATAATGTTAAGCGGGTTATAAAAACGCCTTAAAGGTATTTTTATAACCCGCTTAACAATATATTTACCTTTACTTCGAGGCCTATTTCTTCTCTTCCTCCTCCTTCTTCTCTTTCTCTTGCGGCAAGCAAAGGTTAAGGGTTATGCCCACGATGGCCGATAAGCCGATGCCGCTAATGGCGAAGTTGCCGTAAGAAAGCACGGCGCCGCCGATGCCCATAGTAAGTGTTACGGCAATGATAATGATGTTGCGCGTTTGGTTTAGGTCTACTTTATTGCGCATCAGGTTGAGCAACCCCACGCTGGCAATGGTGCCGAAGAGCAACAACATGATGCCACCCAGCACGGCTTGGGGAATACTTCGCAACAACGCACTAAGCTTACCGATAACCGAGAACACGATGGCCGTGGCTGCGGCGATACGTATTACGGCAGGCGATGTTACTTTGGTGATGCTCATTGCACCCGTAACTTCCGAGTAAGTGGTAACGGGAGGGCCAGCCAATAAGGCACTAGCAAGGCAAGCTGCGCCGTCGCCCAAAAGCGTGCGGTGCAATCCTGGGTCTTTGGTAAAGTCTTTGTCGGCCACAGCACCCACCACATACACGTCGCCGATGTGCTCTATCACAGGCGCAATGGCCACGGGAATCATGAAGAGTAAGGGTTCCCAGCTAAATTGCGGCAACGAAAAGTGGGCCAAACTGGCAGGTAGGGCGAACCATTGGGCATCTATCACTGGCTGAAAATCTACCTCATCCATGAAGAAAGCCAACACATAGCCCACCACAATGCCGCTAACCACTGGCACAAGTTTAAGCAGTCCGCGCCCAAGGGTTAGCACCAAGATGGCCGTTACCAGTGATGCAAGTGCCAAAATCCAATTGGTTTTGGCCATATCTACCGCTGCCGACGAGAGCGAAAGGCCGATAAGGATGATTACCGGACCGATAACTACGGGCGGGAAAAGCTTACGGAGCAGGCGTTTGCCTTGCCAACGCACCAAGGCACTCATCGCGAAGTACACTAACGACACGCCAACAAGCCCCGCCAAGGTGCCAGGCATGCCCCATTGTTTGCTGGCTGCGATGATGGGCGCGATGAAAGCAAAGCTCGAACCAAGAAAAATGGGAACCTTACCTTTCGTTAAGAAATGAAAGATAAATGTTCCCAAGCCTGCTGTGAGGAGTGCTGTTGAGGGGTCGAGCCCCACAAGTAGCGGCACTAATACCGTTGCACCGAACGCCACAAAGAGAAATTGAACGCCAACGATGATGCGTTTGCTTGCTGTGAGTTGTATTTGTTCCATTGTTTATTGAAGTTGTTCGCATAAGGAAAAGGGGTGAAGTGGGCTGTCGGAAAATGTGGAGTTGCCGCCATTTATGCGCTATTGGCCACCAAATGCAGGGCCGCGTGCAGCGCATTGAGCAGGTTTAGGCGGGTATTGCGCGGCCACTTTTTCACCTCTATTGCACGTTATCCATGCAAAGTTAATACATTTCCAGCATTTTTGCGTACATTTGCACAAACGGCAAACTTAATTTTTTGAATAAGCGAATGGCAAGAATAAAACTTGGAGATTATAATCAACTGGAAGTTGTAAAGGAAGTAGACTTTGGCATGTATTTAGATGCAGGCGACGAGGGCGAGGTGCTTTTGCCCACGCGTTATGTGCCAAAGGGCTGCAAACCTGGCGACATACTCAACGTGTTTCTTTACCTAGACCAAGACGAACGCCTTGTGGCTACCACCGAAACGCCACTGGCCAAGGTGGGCGAGTTTGCTTACTTGCAAGTGTCGTGGGTTAACCTGCACGGTGCTTTCTTGAATTGGGGACTGATGAAAGACCTCTTCTGTCCGTTTAGAGAGCAAAAGCAACGCATGGAGATTGGCGAAAGCTATGTGGTAGCCGTGTTTATAGACGAAGAAAGCTACCGCATCGCTGCCTCGGCTAAGGTAGAACATTTCTTCGCCACCGACTTTCCGCCATATCATTCGGGCGACGAAGTGGACCTATTGGTATGGCAACCCACCGAACTTGGGTTCAAAGTGATTGTCGACAACGCCTATCCGGGGCTGGCATATCGTTCGCAAGTGTTCCGCCCGTTGCATGTTGGCGACCGTCTTCGCGGCTACATCATGGGCGTAAGACCCGATGGAAAGATAGACGTTAGCTTGCAACCACTGGGGCGCAAGCAAACAATAGACTTTGCCGAAACACTTTTGCAATACCTAAAAGACAACGGCGGATTTTGCGATTTGGGCGACAAAAGCCCTGCCGAAGACATTAAGCGCCGTTTCGAGGTGAGCAAAAAGGTGTATAAAAAGGCAGTGGGCGACTTGTACAAACGCCGTTTGATAACGATAGAAGAAGGCGGCGTGCGGCTTGTTCAAGACTAGGCTGCATGCCCCCTTCTTGCCCAACGCTTTTGATTTAAGTCCTTTTCTTGCTGCTATGGCTGGGCCTTCGCAAGATGATGTAGCCTACAATTCCGCCAAGAATTGATGCTGCGAAGATGCCAATCTTAGATTGTATGGCATGTTCGGGCGAGG
Source organism: Prevotella sp. HMSC073D09 (assembly GCF_001814145.1). Classification (NCBI taxonomy): domain Bacteria; kingdom Pseudomonadati; phylum Bacteroidota; class Bacteroidia; order Bacteroidales; family Prevotellaceae; genus Prevotella; species Prevotella sp. HMSC073D09. The sequence goes on from NZ_KV815038.1 coordinate 23,326, forward strand.
TGAAGGCGAGCATGGTGACAAACATCGACATGGTGAAACCTATGCCCGCAAGAAATCCTAGACCCAAAATGCGTTGCCAAGTCATTCCGCGCGACCGCTTGCCAAGCCCTAATCGCTCGTGTCGTTAGCGTACGAGTTTCGCATGCTGTTTACCATGTTCGTGTAAACAATACACGCGTTTTTGTCTAGTTTTCGGTATGAAATTTAACATTATGAGTGTCCTTTCTGACAACCAATCGCCCACCTTGTCGCAAAAAATCGATTCCGCGAAGGTTTGTTTTGCTAAAAAGGGGGTAGCAAGTGAATGTGGAAAATGAATTTTTATTTAAGTAAACCGCCATTTGCACCAGTTTTCGGGCTATTTGTTGCTAAATTTAGTGCAATATGCCGCAAAACGCACTGCGTTTTGGTGCTAAAT
>NZ_KV815038.1:23843-52319 GCF_001814145.1 Prevotella sp. HMSC073D09
CTAAATGCAGTGTGTTTTGGTGCTAAATGCAAGGCAAAATGCCGCTAAATGCGGTGAAAAATGGTGCTAAATGGCAGACGAAAAGCGTAAAAACACGCTGCAATGGTATAAATATAACCTTTCTGAACCATGAAATACATGGCCCGAAAGGGCAAAATGACCATTAAAAAGTGGGGTTTTAGGGGTAAAAAGCGTGTTTTTGGGCGTTAATAATAATGAGTTGGCAACCAATCTAGAGGGGCAAAATGGTGCTAAATGCAGGTTGTGTTCTTAAAAACAGACAAACTGAAAGACGTGAAAGGTTAGAAATAGTGACGTTTTACCTACTTTTTGACCCATATTTTCGCTAGAACGGAGAGAAAATTTGCGCGGAGTTGTAAAATAAAAAATAACGATTTGAGTTTTTGAGTTTTTGAGTTTGTAAGTTCGTGAGTTGATGTGTTGATGCGTTGGTGAGTTTATAAGTTTGTGATTTTTTGAGTTTGTAAGTTGGTGAGTTGATGTGTTGGTAAGTTGTTGAGTTGGTAAATTTTTGAGTTTTTGAGTTTTTTGAGGTTGTAAGTTTGTGCGTTGATGTGTTGCTGAGTTGTTACTTTTTCGTGCGTTCATAACCCAGTGAGTTTGTTTGTGCTGCACTTTGTATGTGAGAAAGGTGCTTGTTTTGTGTTGGCATTATAACGATCTTAAAACCTCTCCATTTGTAGAAATATTCAAAGTCAACACGCACTCTATTTGCGAATGTCAGCTTAAACGCGTAATTTTGCAGCTAAATAACAGAAATATGACAAGCAGTGAGCATACACTTTGGCAGGTGGTGAAAGGCTATTTCAACGCCCTGCCCGACAAAGAGAACGAGAAAGAAACCATCAAACAGATAAGCAGCGGCGTTACTTTCCACGGTGCAAACCTCTGGGTGCTAATCTTTGCCATCCTTATTGCATCGTTGGGACTGAATGTTAACTCCACGGCCGTGATAATCGGTGCCATGCTTATCTCGCCATTGATGGGCCCCATCATTGGCATGGGGTTGGCAGTGGGCATTACCGACTTGGAGTTGCTTAAACGTTCGGCCACACATTACCTCGTGGCAACGGTTATCAGTGTGATTACGGCCATGCTTTATTTCATCATTACGCCGCTAACCGAGGCACAATCTGAACTTCTTGCCCGTACGTCGCCCACGCTTTACGATGTGCTCATCGCCCTCTTCGGCGGTGCGGCAGGTATTTTGGCACTTTGTACAAAGGGTAAAGGCAACGTACTGCCAGGCGTTGCCATCGCCACAGCCTTGATGCCCCCGCTGTGTACGGCAGGTTATGGACTGGCCGTTGGCAACCTTTCGTATTTCTTCGGGGCGTTTTACCTGTTCTTCATCAACACGGTTTTCATCGCCCTAGCCACGTTCTTGGGGGTGCGGATGTTGCGTTTTAAACGTAAGGACAGTGTGGATGCAGCGCGCTTGGCCGTTGTTAACCGCTATATGATAGGTGCTGTGGTGCTTACAATGCTGCCCGCTGCCTACATGACCGTGCAAATTGTGCGCGAGAGTGTGCAGGAAAACGCCATCTTGAAATTCGTGAAGAACGAGTTTGAGACGAAGGGCGCACAGATTATCTCGCACAAGATAGACGATAAGAGCAGTTCGCTGAACATCATAACCGTGGGAAAACGCCTTACTGAGGGCGAAATAACCGATGCCCGAAGGCGTATGGAGGAGTATAAGTTGGAGCAGTTTAAGCTGAACGTGATACAGGGAATGCAGACTGATAGCCTGATGTTGAGCCAGATGCTCAACGTAAACGGTGGTGCATCGCAGGCAAAGAACACGAAACTTTTGGAGCAGGCAGACCAAATTGAGGCCCTGAAAGCCAAGAACCAAAAGTACGAACGCCTGCCGCGCTTGGCCAGCGACATGCGTACGGAGATACAAGCCGTTTGTCCGCAAGCTACGAGTATCAGTCTGGCAAACGTTGCCGAGGCCCGCGTTGACACAACGGCCACAACGCAATATGTAATGGCTGTTGTTGACTGCAAAGGAAAACTGCCGCCAACGGATAAGAAACGATTGCACCAATGGTTGCGTGCAAGACTTAAAGTGGATAGCCTTCGGTTGGTAGTACAATAAGAAAAGGCGTTGCCTATGCCACGTAATGCGCGTGGAAGGCAACGCCTTAATGTTTTGTTTTAACGGCCGTTAGGCGGCCTATACCATTATATACTGATGGTAATACCTGCCGAGAAAGCGAACTTTTCGGGGTAAACGCCTAAGTTGCTGCCTATGGTTATCGTCTCGAAGAAGTTGTATTGCGCCGAGCCGTATACGCCGAACACCTCGCCGAAGTTAAAGCGCACGCCCGTTTGCAAGGACATGGTTTTGGTACTAAGTATCGGGCCTACGTAAATGTCGAAGTTGTCGGGTAGCTTTAACACTTCCATGAAATGGTAGTTGAGATAAATGCCGAGGTCGGAGAAATCGTAAAACCTAGACTCTTTCTCGCCTTCGTCGTCCTTATAGCGTAGCGTGGTGAACTTCGCGCCATACGAAAGAAAGTCGTTGATGCCTTCTTCGTAGCCTATTTCAACTCCGTGTCTGCCGCCTACATTGGTGTAGCCGAGGTATATTTTACTGTCGTCGCTGCCGTCGAATGCTTGTGCAAAGAGGGGTGTTGCCGAGCAAAAGGCAAGGAGTAGGGCTGCAAACAGGCGTGCAAGCCCATGTGTGTTGCGTGTTGTTTTCATCTGTTGTGCTTATTTAATGGTGTATTTCGTAATGGAGAATACCTTGCGGCGTTCGCCGGTGTTGTGGTTTTTGATGATTTGCCTGCCGTAGACGATGAAGTTTTTGCCGTACCAGTGCAACGTTCCAGAGTATCTCATCTTCTTAACATCCTCGTCTTCGTTGTCTGTTTCAATCATTTCCGACTTGCGTTCTTGTGCCACTTCGCCCGTTTTGTTGTTGAAGAGCTTAGAAACGAGCATCTTATCGTCGGCATAAACAAGGTCTACATCGTTTTTCTTAATGCCTGCCGAGATAAAGCGTTTAACGTACATGGGTTTTTGTCGGGGGCGCATTTCAAAGCAATTGTCCCAAAGTAGGTTGCAGTCGGCATCGAACTTGGCCAACACGGCGTGGGTGTAGGCGTAGCCGTTAAATTGGGTTACCATTACCGTCCCGGCCCAATAGGTTACGTAAGTGGGATAGAAGGCCTCGCCAAGATAAAAGTAATCCTTGCCGTCGGTCATGATGCCGTGCGATGCGATGTTGTATTTCAGGCTGTATTCCTTACCAGCCTTTTCGGCTTTTTCTTTCTTTCGTTCTATCCTGGCCTTGCGCCTGTTGCTCATATAATCGGTGAAATTCTTCAAGTCGAGGAAGTTAACGAACCGCTGTTTCTTAATTTGCCAGTCTTCCAGCTGTGCAAAATAGATGCCTTGCGCGCCGCCTTTCTTGCTCTTGGTGTAGGTTCCTGTCATGAAATACTTGTTGTTGGCCTTAGAAAGCGATGCCGAAAGCAGATCTTGGTCGATGTCGGTGGTGAGGTTGGTAATGCCCAACTGCGTGCCGTTGAAGTCTATGCGTGCCAAGTAAAGTTCGCGTTCGCCCTTTACAACGGCGTAGATGATGTTGTCGAGAATGGTGTTTTGCAGTATAAACACCTTTCTATCTCTTACGCCGGGTATGTGTATGTCGGCAAAACGGCTTTCGCCTGTGTTGAGGTCTACAATGCCAATGCGCTCCAAACGTTTCTGGGTGGAGCTGAAAACCAGCTTGCCATCGTGTATAACAAGGTCGCGCATGCTGGCTTTGCGTGTGTATTCGCTGTCGGTAACTTTCGTCTTGTGGTCTTTCGTGTTGAAGGCATACACAGAGAAAGCCCCACTTCGGGCGCGCAAAACGGTGTAGTTGACATCGTTGTTGAAGGTGCAACTGTAGAAATACAAGTCGTCGTCTATCAGCGTTGAGTCGGTAAACAGTGGTTTGAGGTCGGTAGAGAGGTACTCGGTTTTGAAGTATCGCTTGCCTTTATCGGCCTTTTTGGCAAACGAATAGACAATGAGTCCACGTTCGCCGAGCGTTGCAACCACTTGGTCTTCATAGTCTCCGCGGTGCGGATACTCAATTCTAGCTGTTACTTGTGCCATTGCCGAAAGCAGATTTAGGCACATGGCCAAAGCCATTAAGGTAATTGTTTTCATATCGTTATTGTTTTGTTGGTTTGTTTTCTTAGTGCATTCGCGCGGTGGGCGAAGTGTGTTTGTTCGGTATCCGTTTGCTCAAAACGGCGTGTCATGGTGTGTTGGGCTGTTTCTTTAACCGTTTGTTAGCGAAAAAGCAAAGGCAAGAAAGAGCCTGCGCGCTGCCCTTTTGGGGGCGTGGAGCTAGTTTCTTTCTTGCCTTTCTATCAGTAAGCGGAATGGTTTATCCTTTTCACAGCAGCTGCGATGTTAGAACTCTGCCGACTTCGGTGTGCGTGGGAAGGGGATGACGTCGCGAATGTTTTGCATGCCGGTAACGAAGAGGATGAGCCTTTCGAAACCTAAACCGAAACCTCCGTGAGGACATGAGCCAAAGCGACGCGTATCTAGATACCACCACATGTCTTTCATGGGGATGTGGCGTTCTTCGATTTGAGCCACCAGCTTGTCGTAGTTCTCTTCGCGAACACTACCGCCAATGATTTCGCCTATTTGCGGGAACAGCACGTCGGTGCCTTGAACCGTGCGGCCGTCTTCGTCTAATTTCATGTAGAAAGCCTTGATGCCCTTGGGATAGTGGGTCATGATGACAGGCTTTTTAAAGTGTTCTTCAACAAGGAAACGTTCGTGTTCGCTGGCCAAGTCCATGCCCCAGCTAACGGGGAACTCGAACTTCTTGCCGGCTTTTACGGCCTCTTCGAGGATGTTGATGCCCTCGGTATAGTCTAGCCGAACGAAGTTTTCGTTCACCACCCCCTGCAAACGTTCAATCAGTGTGTTGTCTATCATCTTGTTGAGGAAGGCAAGGTCGTCCTTACAATGCGCTAATGCCCAACGCACACAATACTTAATGAAGTCTTCTTCGAGGTCCATCAAGTCGTCAAGGTCGATAAAAGCCACTTCGGGCTCAATCATCCAGAACTCTGCAAGGTGGCGTGGCGTGTTGCTGTTTTCGGCTCGGAAGGTAGGGCCGAAGGTGTAAATCTGCCCCAAGGCCGTTGCTCCAAGTTCCCCTTCAAGCTGTCCGCTCACGGTAAGGCTAGTCATCTTGCCGAAGAAGTCGTCGTTGTAGTTAACCTTTCCGTCCTCGTCTTTCTTCAAGTCGTTCAGGTTTTTGGTCGTAACCTGGAACATCTCGCCTGCCCCTTCTGCATCGCTAGCGGTGATGATGGGCGTATGGAAGTAGAAGAAACCATGCTCGTGAAAGTATTGATGAATGGCGAAAGCCATATTGTGGCGTATGCGCATAACGGCGCCGAAGGTGTTGGTGCGCAAGCGGAGGTGTGCGTGTTGGCGCATATACTCGAAGGTTTGGCCCTTCTTCTGCATGGGATAGTCGCTGCCACAGCCGCCCAAGAGCTGCAACTCGGTGCATTGTATTTCCGAGTTTTGGCCTTGTCCTTGGCTTTCCACCAGCTTGCCAGTTGCGCTTACGCATGCGCCGGTGGTTATTTGTTTAAGTAATTCGGTGTCGAACTTCGTTGGGTCGACAACTACCTGCACGTTGTTGATGGTAGAACCGTCGTTTAAGGCGATGAAATCTACCACCTTACTGCTGCGGTGAGTTCGTACCCAGCCCTTCACGTTGACCTCTGAACCGAAGTCTGTGCGTTGAAGAACGTCTACAATCTTTGTTCTACGAGTTTTTTCCATTGATGTTCTTTATTGGGAGTTAAGGGTGTTAAGGAGTTTAGGTAATAAGGAGTTCTCACTAACGCTACAAAAGCATTTGGCTTAACTCCTTAACTACCTTAACTCCTTAACTCCTTATACTTCTAGGTTTATTACTCAAAAGCCCCCATTCTCAGCATGTCTACTTCCTTCTCGGTAAGGAAACGCCAGTCGCCTCGTTTGAGGTTCTTCTTGGTGAGTCCGGCGAATTGAACGCGGTCAAGGCGCACCACGCGATAGCCTAAGCTTTCGAAGATACGGCGCACAATGCGGTTCTTTCCGCTGTGGATTTCAATTCCCACTTGTGTCTTGTCCTTGTCGTTGGCATATTCGATGGCATCTGCATGCACTTCGCCGTCGTCGAGCGTAACGCCCGTTGCAATCTGTTGCAAGTCGTGTTCGGTAACTTCCTTGTCGAGGAACACGTGGTACACCTTCTTCTTCAAGAACTTGGGATGAGCCAACTTGCTGGCCAAGTCGCCATCGTTGGTGAGCAGCAACACACCCGTAGTGTTGCGGTCGAGTCGGCCAACGGGGTAGATGCGCTCAGGGCAAACGCCCTTAACGAGGTCCATCACCGTCTTGCGTTGTTGTGGGTCGTCGCTGGTTGTAACGTAATCCTTGGGTTTGTTAATCAGCACGTACACTTTCTTTTCGAGCGTTACGGGCTGGTCGTGGAAGATAATCTCGTCTGAACGAAGTACCTTCGTACCCAATTCTGTAACCACATTGCCGTTAACCTTCACCATACCCGACTGTATGAATTGGTCGGCTTCGCGCCTGCTGCACACGCCGGCGTTGGCTAAGAACTTGTTCAAGCGCAGTGGCTCGTTGGGGTCGATGTTCTCTTCCTTATATTCTATACGCTTTTTCAAGCTGTATTTTGCATTTGGATCGTAGTCGGGCGTGCGTTGGCGATAGTTGCCTTGTTGGTAACCGCCGCGTTGCTGATAGCCGCCGCGTTGTTGATAACCGCCTTGTTGGTAGCCACCACGTTGCTGATAGCCGCCGCGTTGTTGATAGCCGCCGCGATTGTTATTGTTGTTGTACGAGCGTTGCTGGTAGCCGCCGCGTTGCTGATAGCCGCCTTCCTCGTTGTTATAACGTGGACGATAGCCGCCTTCTTGACGTGGCTGGTAGTTGGAACGCTGCTGGTAACCACCTTCTTGGTTGGCTTGGTAGCCGCCTTCTTGGCGTGGACGGTAGCCGCCCTCTTGCCTAGGTTGGTAGTTGGCGCGCTGTTGGTAGCCGCCCTCGCCCTCTTGTGCATTGTTGTAACGCGAACGGTATCCGCCTTCTTGACGTTGTTGGTATCCGCTGCGGTTGTTGCTGTTGTAGCTGCTGCGTTGCTGATAGCCGCCACCTTCGTTGTTGTAGTTGTTGTAACGAGGGCGATATTGCCTTTGTTGGGGTGCTGCACCGCTTTGCAAGTTGGCTCCAAATCCTTCGGGGCGGAATGCTCCTTCGTCTTCTCCGCCGCTACTTCTGCGGTCGGTACTGTAGGCGCGTTGGGTGTGAATTCGTGGCCTTTGCGTTCTTGCACCAGCATTTCCATAGGTTCGGGAATAGCTTCCACCTGCGTTGTAGCCTTCACGGCTTTCCTCTTGCTGTCCTTTCGACGTGTCTTGAGGGGTCTTTTCCATTTCTGATTCCATAATTTTAATTCTTTTTTAACCTCACGGTTGCGTTAATACTTTACTTTTAATTCCTTTAATTTATAGCTTAGTTAGTTTATGTTACTTAGTTGACGAGTTGACAAGTTGGCCAGTTAACCAGTAGACAAGTTGGCCAGTTAACTGGTTTTCTTTTATATTTCTCTTGTTTCCTATCAGTCCCTGCTTATACCCCAGTGTAGTTCCAAGGTTTAATCGCGAGCAGTTCTTTCTTCACGTCCTGGCTTACGTTCAGTTGATTAACAAAGTCGTGGATAGTGCGCTCCGTCATCTTCTCGTTCGTGCGTGTTAGGGCTTTCAGCGCCTCGTAGGGGTTGGGATATGCCTCCCTGCGCAAAATGGTTTGTATGGCCTCGGCCACCACCGCCCATGTGTTCTCCAAGTCTTCGGCCAGTTTCTCCTCGTTAAGGATGAGCTTTCCTAATCCTTTGAGCGTGCTTTGGAAGGCGATGAGCGCATGTGCCATAGGCACGCCCACGTTGCGTAGCACGGTAGAATCGGTGAGGTCGCGTTGCAAACGACTAACGGGTAGCTTTTGTGCCAAGAACTGTAACACGGCGTTTGCCAACCCCAGGTTGCCTTCGCTGTTTTCAAAGTCGATGGGATTAACCTTGTGTGGCATGGCGCTCGACCCCACTTCGCCCGCTTTTATCTTCTGTTTGAAGTAGTCCATAGATATGTACATCCAGAAGTCGCGGTCCAAATCAAGTACGATTGTGTTGATGCGGCGCATGGCATCGAAGGCTGCGCCCATGTTGTCGTAGTTGCTTATCTGCGTGGTTAGCTGCTCGCGCACCAGTCCCAGCCTTTCGCTAACGAATCGGTTGCCGAAGTCGCGCCAGTCTATTTGGGGGTATGCCACGTGGTGGGCGTTGTAGTTGCCCGTGGCTCCGCCAAACTTAGCCGACATCTTGCAGGCTTTAAGCTGCACCAACTGCTCCTCCAAACGATAGGCAAACACGCCAATCTCTTTGCCAAGACGTGTTGGCGATGCAGGCTGGCCGTGCGTTTTGGCCAGCATGGGCACGTCTTTCCACGTTTCGGCATATTGTTTCAACTGTCCAATCAGCTGTTCCAACAATGGGTAATAACATTCTTCGAGTGCCTCTTTCAGCGAAAGTGGCACGCTGGTGTTATTGATGTCTTGCGAAGTCAGCCCAAAGTGGATGAACTCCTTATAAGGTTCTAAACCGCCAATGGCATCGAACGCTTCCTTGATGAAATACTCCACGGCCTTCACATCGTGGTTCGTTACCTTCTCGATGTCTTTAACACGCTGTGCCTTAGCCTCGTCGAAAGTGCGGTATATGTCGCGTAGTTGGTCGAAACGCTCGCTGCCCACACCGGCCAATTGCGGCAAAGGCAGCTCGCAAAGGGCGATAAAATATTCTATTTCAACCCTTACACGATAGCGGATAAGGGCATATTCCGAGAAGTAGTTGGCTAACGGTTCGGTTTTACCGCGATAACGGCCATCGATAGGCGAGATGGCTGTAAGCATGTCAAGACTCATATAACTTTATCGTACTAATTGAATTGCAAATTTACCACAATAAATTGACACTTCCATGTTTTATATATTAAAATGTGTCTTGTAGTGAACTTTTTTGGTAAAAAAGTGCCTTGCGCCCGTTGAGGGCAAGCCGTTGGCTTGTTCGTTGGTGCCATTTTTTTGCAATAAAGGCTTTGCCGATAATGGATTTTTTGCTAACTTTGCCTGCAACAGGTTGAGAAGGCCGTACCAACAATCACCACGTAATCACTATGCTGACATCAAAAAACAGTTCAACTCTACATGTAAACAACCATAGCCGAACACAGCAAAACAAGCAAGCGGAGCCTTTCTCTGCTTGGCATTGGCGCATTGTCCAATGCGTTTTGGTAGCCCTCTTTTTGTTGTTCGCCCTCGACGTCGCCGCCCAAAGCAGCGATGCCGAACGCGTTGGCGTGCCCGAAGATAGCGTAAGCGTAAAGAACGAGGTGGCGGACTCGACCCTTTGGGCACAGCCCCTGTCTGCCATGCAACTCGAAACAAACCCTACGGACTCGACCTTGCATCGCCAAGACTACCCTCGGTTCGACCGAAGCTTAACCTATGTTGGCCTTCCGCTCATCCTTGCAGGCGTGTTGGGCAGAGGCGAACGCCACCGCGTGTACTACTTGCACAAAGAGTTCGTCCCCGAATTCAAGTCCTCGGTCGACGATTATGTGCAGTTCGCACCCTTTGCCTTAGCCACGGGCTTGCAGGTAATGGGGGTTCGGGGCAAAAGTTCCGCCGTTCGTTATTTGGCTAGTAGTGCCATGTCGTTTGCCATCATGGCTGCCATCGTGAACACCATTAAGTTCACCGTCAACCAAATGCGCCCGGACAACAGCACGCGTAACTCGTTCCCCTCGGGACATACGGCGACGGCTTTCGTGGCTGCAACCATCCTTCACAAGGAGTATGGGCTCACGGTAAGCCCGTGGTACAGCTTTGCGGGATATGGCCTGGCCACTGCCACGGGGGTGATGCGCATGCTAAACAACCGCCATTGGATGAGCGACGTGTTTTGTGGGGCGGGTATCGGCATCATGTCTACCGAGTTGGGCTATGCGCTGAGCGACTTGTTGTTTAAGAAAAAGGGGTTGGTTGCTCCCGAAAAGCACAACCTGGTGGACCTAAGCACGCACCCTTCGTTTTTCTCCATTCGCATGAGCGGCATTCTAGGGCAGCAACGACTTCGCACGCCCGACAGCTTTAAGGCCACCTTGGGCGATGTTCCGTTCCTTATGCAATTTGGAACGGGGGCGATGGTGGGCGTGGAGGCCGCCTATTTCTTTAATCCCTATATCGGTGTTGGTACCTCGTGGCAACTGGTCGGACATCATGTTAAGCACCTCGACAAGCCATTTAGGCGACCTTCTGCCACGGCAAACCTCCCCGAAGGCGTTACGTTCGACTTCTTACGCACAGGCCTAAACGAACTTTGTTCCTCTTTGGGACTTTATTTGGCATGGCCTTTTGCGCCTCGCATGTCTTTGGGCGGACAGTTTACCGTTGGGCGCAATATCTTTAAGGGCATCTCGGTGCGCGCCATGAAGGAAGGGACGGTGAAGAGCGGAACACCTGAAAGTTACACCGATACGCAGCAAAAGTACACCACCGAATGGGACTTCCTCACCATCCAAGGCAACAAGGCCCTGCGTTTAGGCACAGGCATGTCGTTCACCGTGGCCTACAAGCAGGCTTACAGCTGGCGCGCGTTCCTCAATCTGAATTATTCGTTCAACACGTTTACCTTGACGTTGAACCCTTCGGAATGGAAACAACACGAGTTTCCCGATGCAAAGAACCTGCCCAACGAGGTGATTACCGAGCGCATAAAGAAGAAACTGTTGCAACTAAGTGTCGGTACGGCGTTTTGTATTTCGTTTTAAATGCGTGGTAAAGATTAAGCAGTTGGCCACCAACCGCTTTTTTTCGGGAGCCTTATTGTATAGGCTTTGTCGCATTTCTTCTTTGTCGCAGGGCAGCCCTCTCGTCACTTCGTCCTCTCGTCAGCAAACAAAATTGAGAGATTTTTCACTCATGGCGCACCACACCTTTTATATAATGCGGTCGTCGTGAGTGAGAAATCTCTCAAATGATACATTTTCTTTGCTTATGCGTTGTGGCTTGCTTGTGTAATGCAGTTGTATTACACGGCAGGCGTGGCGTTAGCCTTTGGCGCACCGTCCACCCGTTTTTTGCTACGCTTAACCTTGAACTTGTCAAATCCATTTCCATAAACGCCGCTCACCGACGATTGCGTAACAAAGGCGTGCGGGTCTATTTCGTCAATCATACTGTACACTTGCGATGCCTCACGTTGTTTGGTTACAAGAACCACCAGCTTGAGATGATTACCCGAATAATAGCCCGTGGCATCGATGATGGTGCATCCGCGGTGGGGTGGGGTGCTCGTTATGCGTTGGCAAATCTCTTCGTAACGTTCGGAGATGATGAGGAACTGAACCGAGCGTTTGCCCATATTCACCACTTGGTCGAGCACAAACGACACCACGATAAGTCCCACATAGCCATAGATAACCTGCTCCCAACTCTTCAAAACCAAGTAGCTAAGGCTTACGATAATCATGTCTACCAGCAGGATAACGCGTCCAAGAGAAATGTCGCGATACTTGTTGATGATGGCCGCAACGATGTCCGACCCACCCGAACTGCCATGATAAGACAGCCCAAAGCCCAAACCGATACCGCAGAAACACGACCCGATGATGCAGGCCATGAAAGGTTCGTCGCGAAGGATGGTGGGATGGGGGAAGAGTTGGCGGAACAACCCAACGAACATCGTCATCATCGTTACGCCGTAGATGGTTTTCAAGCAAAACTTAAAGCCCAAAACTTTCAGGGCAATGGCAAGAAGTATCAGGTTCATGCCAAAGTAGGTGAACTGCACAGGGGTGTGCGTGCCCCAAAAGATGATGGACGAAAGGCCGGCCACGCCACCTGTGGTGATGTGGTTGGGCAGGTAAAAGGCCACCCAACCCAAGCTATAGAAAGCCATGCCGATGCCAATCATCACGTAGTCGGTAAGTTCCCGATATATGGCTTTTTGGTTTACAGCTGTCATTTTGCGGTAAGTTGTGAAAGGTTTTGTTTGTGTGCGCTTTTACGTTTTGCCCTTTATTTGGCGGCTATGCACTCTACTTCTACCAAGGCACCCTTCGGCAATGCCTTCACGGCCACGGCCGAACGGGCAGGGAAAGGCTGCGAGAAAAACTCGGCATACACTTCGTTCATCTCGGCGAAGTTGGCCATGTCCGAAAGGAAAACGGTGGTTTTAACCACGTTGTTCAGGTCGGCGCCTGCCGCTTGCAGCACGTTTCGCGCATTGGTAAGCGATTGGCGCGTTTGTTCTTTCACGCCGCCCGGCACAAATTCGCCCGTCGTTACGTCTACGGGGAGTTGGCCTGAGGCGAAAACAAAGCCGTTAGCCTCGATGGCTTGACTGTAAGGGCCGATGGCCTTGGGTGCTTTTTCTGTGTTGATTGCTTTCATTTGTGTTGATTGTTTCTGTAATTGCGTGCAAATATAATAATAAAACTTGACGTGGGCAAGTTTGCCCCTGTTTGTGTTTTTTATTTGTTCGGCGTGTTGTAAATTGCGCTTTTTTCACTATATTTGCATGAGAGAGGATGTGCCCCGTGGGCAATGGCAAGCCACATAGGCCGCAATCGCATTTTGGCACGGTGTTTGCCCTTCTACAATAGGGTTGCCCGATAAGGCATCAATCAATGCGCCTTAACGGCAACTAAGTAATTATTAAACGAAAATACAGGAGGAATAAAGTATATGAAAAGCCAATTTTCACCCAGGGTTTCAGAGGTTCTGGCCTTCAGTCGCCAAGAGGCAACGCGGCTGGCCAGCAACGTCGTGGGGCCCGAACATTTGCTGCTGGGCATCTTAAGAGGAAGTGGCGGCCCTGTAAACGAACTCTTCGAACGGCAGAACACCGACATCGAAGCCATGCGCTTGCAACTGGAAGAGTTGGCTAAGGCGCATGCGCAACAGGTACCCATGCCCAACAACGAGGTGGCCCTTAACGAAATGGCAAACAACATCCTGAAATTGGCCGTGTTGGAGGCACGCATACAAAACACGCAAACCGTGGATGTGCAGCACCTTTTGTTGGCTATGCTGCACGACCGCGTGGACAATGCCGCCAAACAGGTGCTCGAAAGCAACAACTTGAACTACGAAGACACCTTGGCTTACCTGCAAAAGCGGGCCATGCCATCGCAAGATAGCCTCGGACTTTCCGACGATGAGGAAGACGAACCCATGCCGGGCAACAGCGGCGCACAACGCAACGAACGTGCGCAAGCCACGCAAACGGCTAAGGGAAACGGCAAAACGCCCATCCTCGACAGCTTTTCTACCGACCTTACCCAGGCCGCAATGGAGGATAAACTCGACCCCGTGGTGGGTCGGGAGCAGGAAATTTTGCGCGTTACCGAAATTCTCAGTCGCCGTAAAAAGAACAATCCCATCATCATTGGCGAACCGGGTGTGGGCAAAAGTGCCATCGTTGAGGGGTTGGCTCAGCTCATTGCCAAGCGCAAAACGTCGCCCGTGCTCTTTAATAAGCGCATTGTGAGCCTGGATATGGCGGGTATGGTGGCCGGAACGAAGTATCGAGGACAGTTTGAAGAGCGTATTCGCGGATTGCTCAAAGAAATAGAGAACAACCCCGACATCATCGTTTTCATCGACGAGATACACACCATCATCGGCGCAGGAAGTACACCTGGCAGCATGGATGCCGCCAACATCATGAAACCGGCGTTGGCCCGCGGCACCATACAATGCGTTGGAGCCACCACGTTAGACGAGTATCGCAACAGCATCGAGAAAGACGGTGCGTTGGAAAGACGTTTCCAAAAGGTGATTGTCGAGCCAACAACGGCCGACGAAACCTTGCAAATCTTAGAGAACATTAAGGATAGGTACGAGCGTCATCATCACGTGGCATACACCGAAGACGCTTTGCGCGCCTGTGTCAAACTGACAGAACGCTATGTCACAGATAGGGCTTTCCCTGACAAAGCCATTGATGCGCTCGACGAAGTGGGCGCAAAAGTGCACCTGCAACACGTGGAAGTGCCGCCGGCCATCATCGAAAAGGAGAAGGAATTGGACGAGGCTAAGCTAAAAAAGCAAAACGCCGTGGTGAACCAAAACTACGAATTGGCTGCCAACTACCGCGACATGCAACTGCGACTGGAAAAGGAATTGGAGGCACTGAACTACGCTTGGGCGTTTGGCGACAACGACAATCGCCAGCCCGTAACCGAAAAAGAGGTGGCCGAAGTTGTATCTATCATGACGGGCGTGCCTGTGCAACGAATGGCAGAAACCGAAGGCGTAAGGCTAAAAGGCATGGCCAACGAACTGAAACAGGCGGTTGTGGCGCAAGATGCAGCCATCGAAAAGATGACTAAGGCCATTCTTCGCAACCGCGTTGGACTAAAAGAGCCCAACCATCCCATTGGCGTTTTCATGTTCCTTGGCCCCACTGGCGTGGGCAAAACCTATTTGGCCAAGAAGTTGGCGCAGTTTATGTTCGGCAGCGACGATGCCCTTATACGTGTAGATATGAGCGAGTACACCGAAAGCTTTAACGTGTCGCGCTTGGTGGGTGCACCTCCGGGATACGTGGGTTACGAAGAGGGCGGACAGTTAACAGAGCGTGTTCGCCGCAAGCCTTACTCCATTGTGCTGCTCGATGAAATTGAGAAAGCGCACGGAAATGTGTTCAACCTGTTGCTGCAAGTGCTAGACGAGGGGCGCCTTACCGATGGAAACGGTCGCTTGGTAGACTTCCGCAATACGGTTATCATCATGACTTCGAACGCCGGAACACGGCAGCTGAAAGAGTTTGGACGTGGCGTAGGCTTTAACACGGGTGGCGCATTGGGGCTTAACATGAACGAGAAAGACAAGGAATACGCCCGCTCGATTATCCAAAAGAGCCTTAGCAAGCAGTTCGCGCCCGAGTTCTTAAACCGTCTTGACGAGATTATCACCTTCGACCAACTAGACCTCAACGCCATCAACCGCATTGTCGACATCGAGTTGAAGGGGCTTTACAAGCGCGTTGAAGACCTGGGCTACCATCTGGAAATAACGACTGAGGCCAAGAGTTACGTTGCATCTAAGGGCTACGATGTGCAGTTTGGTGCGCGTCCCTTAAAGCGAGCCATTCAAACGTACATCGAAGACTTGCTGGCCGAGCGCATTCTCTCAGACGAATTGGCCCTTGGTGGCACCATCGTTATAGACAAGTGCCCCGACAAAGAAGAACTTTTGGTAAAAGAAGTGGCTGCATCTTAACGCCCCAACGCAGGTTTCGGCCTATGTTGTGCGGCCCTTGTAGCCCACCCTTTAAATACAGCGGGGGCATCATGCACTAGCCATGATGCCCCCGCTTTTTGGTTATGGGTGGTAGTGTGTGTATGGAGGTACAATTATGTGCTAATCTCACAGGCACAATATAAACACACCCCCAACACCATATAATAATATAGCCATATCAAACGCTTCACAGCGATGACATGGCCTTCATTTGAGGATAATAAACAAGAAATCTTACTTCACAGTAAAATTCCTGCTAAGTTTCCGCGTTAACCACTTTAACAACGCGGTTGATGTTCCAAGCTTGTAAGTTGCTCAAAACATCGTCAAGTTAAGATTACACTACTTCATCTTAATTTTCTTGTTTAGCCAAAAGCGGGTGCACCAATGCCTGATGCACCCCTTCTAGCGTTATCGGTTGCGCAATTCGCGCTACCTTTCATAAATTAAAATTTAATGAAAGGACGAACATGAGTTCTAGCTCCCTTTATTTGAGAATACCATGCCATGCCGTCCGCAGTTGGATTAACCGTTCCTGCTTCGGTTGTTTGGTATTCTGTGCTGGTCCAGTAATGCTTATTCAGAATTGTCTTGCCACCAGCTTGTTTAAATAGCTTGTCAACAATGCTTCCATTCCAGCTATACCTTTGGTTTGCATCCTTAACTTGACTGGTATCTCCAAAGCCAAGCATGCCAAAAGCAGCTTTCCAGTCTGAATACGAGGGTAAGAACCATCTCCATGACGATGGTGTACCAGCAGCTGGAGTGTACTCGGCTGCAATCTTAAAAGCACGGAAACTGGTAGAGTGTGCCTTTAAACCAATGGTTCCTTCGCTGTACCTACCCTCCCAAGTTTCTTTGTAACCGCTTGACATGTAGAAAGGTTTAGTTAGAGCCCAACTCAAGACGGGAGTATTTTTGGTTCTTCCGTTAAATGCGTAGATGAGGAATTTTGTTTTTAGTAAGGATGAATTTTTAATATCATTTCTCGCCATTTCTACTATCCTCATTTTTAGTTAGTTATATTTTCTGTTGTTGCCTTATTAGGTGGCGAATCTGTTTACCCGTAAAAGTTAATTATTGTACAAATCTATCCATTTAACGGAAGAACCGTATTTTTCCCATTACATTGGGTGTTGTAAAATCTTCTTTCACACCAAGTAACCGTTTCACCTTCATTTGGATCTCTTGCATCAGTAAGGGCAATGGCTATTCTATTCGCCTTGTCAACAACCAAAGCAGCGGGCGTTTTTCTACCGCCACCGTAGATGGATTCATTGATGCCACCCACCGAACCATCGGTAAACAGATACTGATGTCCGGCAAAGTTTAGATTAACATTGAGTTCGTAAGACTTGTTAGGTTCCAAGGTGAGGCCTTTGTTAAAGGTAAACTCCTTGTTTAGCAGGTCTACATTGTAAATCATGCCAGCAGTGAACGTTAGTTTCAGCTTGCTCACTTCGGTAGACATTAGTACAACCACCCCTTCGTTGCTTACGGTGGTGTATGCGTTGCCCACCTTTTGGGCTGCGGGGAAGGTGAGGTTGGCAGACATTGGCGCGCCCGCTGCGGTAGTCCATGTGCCAGTGGCTGCGTTGTAGGTGGCAGAAGCTGGCACGGCGTTGGCGTTGATGCCTTCGAGCTTGGCCTTTAAGCCTGTGCCCGGAACGATGCTGCTGTTCACCTTAATCTTGATTAGTGCAGCAGGACGTTTCAAAGTGAACCTCACCGTCGGCTTGTTTGTTGCCGTTGCGATGTCTTGTGTGGTGCGCCCGAAGAATGCCGTACTAGCATCTGCGCGAGCCACGGTAAGGTTGTTGCCGTTGCGGGTGAATTTATTGTTGTACAGAACAAAGTCGTACTTGCCCGCCGCAAGCGTAATGGCTGGGCTAGACTTGTCGGGTACGAAACCGCCGGCAGAAACCGAACCCTTCATTTCACCCTTAAACGCCTTGGTTGCGGCATCGAACACCAGCATGGTGTACGTGCTGCTGCCCTGGGCCCTTGTTTGCACGGGGCTTACCTCTTGTGCATCGTACTTCAAGGTGTAGTCTGCCAAAAGGCCGTCGCCCAAGTCTATGCCTTGTCCTTCGGCCAGAACGTCGTTACCGGCCGTTCGTGTTTCGCGCTTTTGTCCGTCGGCATTGTAGCCTTCAAAGTCTACCTTAAACGCAATGTCTTGCAAAGCGTTCACGTCATTCTGTTTCGCTTCTTCTCTTTCGTTGCTACAAGCAGCGAAAGCCATTAGGGCCACGCCCAAGAAGCCTGATAAAATAGTATGTTTGCTCATTTTTCTCTTATTGTTTAATTACCTAATCCTTCTTCAAAATCGACGTCCTCGTCGAACATTGTGCCTTTTGCACCACCAACAGTGCCACCACCCGTACCGGCGTTTCCACCTGGCTGCCAAGGTTCTTCTTCAACGGGGTAGTTTCCTTTGCTGCCGCAGAAGAAACTTTCGGCTTCTACATTAACTATTGTACACTGCGCCGCAGTGTAGGGTTTCTTTCTAAGTTCTTGTTTGTTCATATTTCTGTCGTTGTTTGAGTGATAATCTTTTTGCCTGATTTAAATTCTTTTTAATCCAAATAAACCGAGAGAGTAAGGGTAGTACGAGCCTGCCCAAACCGTTTTTCGTAAGAAAACACGGCGTTCTGCCCACCATATCTATAATGGGGCTTACATCATTTTAACAGGTGCTGTTGTTTGTTATCCATCCTTCTTGAATGAAAGTTTAGATTGCTAACCATCCGTAGACGGTTGAGTTGTCAAGAATACTTCTAGCTATTTAGCAGTTTTTTCTATCAGTTAAGATGCGTTATGCAAATATAGATATGTGTCAATAAGGAGCGATATTGGGGTTGAATGCGTCCCCTTAACTCCTGATGCCGCAACCTTGCCTCTCTAACTTGCATTGCGGCATGCCTGATTTCAGTTGCGAAGGTACGGGTATTAAGGAATATCTCCAAAAAAAAACAACCTTTAACTATCTGAATTGATGTAAATCAATCGGAGTGCGTGCAGCGCTTCAGGCCGAAACACGGCGAAGGCGGCACGTTGTTGGCTGTAACTGGCTGTGGTTGTTGCAGATAAAGCTTATCTATATGGATGTTAAAGCTAAGTCGAAACGGCGCTGCACTGTAACCCCAATCGGCCTTTGCCCCACGCCAACGTGTAATGATACCCCCATTTGCTTTCGCCCATAACTTGTTGTCCCGACCACTCGTTCATCAACAAAAGCATGATGTTTGTGAACCATCCCGCCCGTTAACTTGTCAACAACGCCTCTTGTTAACTTGTCAACTTGTTATCTCGTTAACTCCCAATCTCGTCAACTTGTCTACTGGTCAACTCGTCAACTAGTCCTCTCGTCAACTTGTCAACTTGTTAACTAGTCAACTGAATATCTCGTCAACTAGTCCTCTCGTCAACTTGTCAACTTGTCAACTCGTCAACTGATTATTTCGTCAACTACCCATCTTTTGTCAGCTTTTCAGTAAGAATTTTAACATTATAAGTGCGTTTTTTTCCCGCCAACTGCCCTTCGGCCCGAAAAAATCGATTCTCGCGGAGGTTTATTTGGTGCAAAAGGGGGGTGGGGTATAAATACAGACACGGCCATTTTGTTTTGCATAAATGTGCAAAATATACAGATTGTTGTGCCATTAGATGCCCAAAAACTGCGATTTGTGGCTAAATGGACTGCAATTAGCACCAAAATACAGTGTATTTTGCACCAAAACGCAGTGCAATTAGCATCAAAACGCAGTGCATTTTGCATCAAAACGCAAGGTATTTAGCACCAAAACGCAAGGCGAAATGTATTAATATACATTGTATGCAGAGGCATAAATGTTCAATTTTGGGTGAAAATAGGTGCTGGATGAGGGCAAAAAACGCTTTTAAAAGTAGGTTTTTAGTGGTTAAAAGCAGGTTTTTGGGCATGAAAAAATGACGAACCAGCAACCAAATAGAAAGGCAAAATGGTGCTAAATGCACGTAATGTTCTTAAAAATGGACAGAAAGCATGTCGTGTAAGGCTGTAAAAAACGGCTAATTGCCTGCTAAAAGCTCTTGTTTTTTTCTAGAAGGGTGTGGCGAACAAGAGGTGTTTTGTAAAATATTTGTAAGGTTTTTTAAGTTGGTAGGTTTATGAGTTTGTAAGCTGTTTTAGTTGGTAAGTAGGTTGGTTTGTGAGTTTATAAGTTAGTAGTTTATGAGTTTATAAGTAGGTACGTTTATGAGTTTATAAGTTGTTTAGTTGTTTAGTAGGTCAGTTTGTGGTTTTATAAGTTGCTAGGTTTATGGGTTTGTAAGTTGTTTTAGTTGGTAAGTAGGTAAGTTTGTGGGTCTATTTGGTGGCATAATCTGTCGATTGGGATGGGAAGAGCCATAAGCAGACGATTGACTATCTGGTGTTCTGCTAAAAGCAATTTACCCCCTGCCCACGTTGAGAAGGGGCAGGGGGTAAGTTGTTTAGGCCGAGAAGAATAGAATTAGAACATCCCTTCGCGGCGGCTTCCTAAGGGGATGCTTATGCCAATCATGCCACTAATCGTGCGCGTATCTTGCCCGAAGTACATATAATCGGTGGCCAATGTAACAGGGCCAAGCTTGAAACCAAGTCCCAAGCCCTTGCCTTGGCTTTGTATCATCGAGTAGCTAAGGGCGATGCCGATGTGGCGGTTAAAGCTGTAATTGCCTGCAAGGGTCAGTTCGGATTGCGTATTTACCTCGCCAAAGCGTGTGGTGGAGAGCGCGCCAACGGTCAACTTGTCTTCGAGCAGCTTGTATTGTGCGCCCAACACCATGGTGGTGCGTAGCGAAGTGGTGCGCGATTTGCTCTCTTCGGCCTTTAAGTTCCACAGGTCTGAGTTAAACACGTCGCCGCTTTCTATGGTTTTTCTGAACTCACGGCGGTGCTCGCCTGCGTGTACGCCGTCGAAATCGTACTCGCGATTAAAGTCGGAAACACCATTGATGGTTTTGCCTTGACCCCACGAAATGAAACCCAGGTCGAGCAAGGCTGCCGATAGGGTAAAGTCGCGGCCAAGCTTATAGGCTGCTCCAAGGTCTACTGCTGCACCGAAACCGGCAAGACCACCGCCGCCATCAATGTCAATTTTGTCTACGTACTTTTTGTCGTCGGTAACGAAAGTCAAGCCCGCCATCGAGCCTTGCACCTCTGCACGCGCCTTGATGGTGGCCTTTCCCTTAACCTTTTGCAGCTGTTCTTCGGTAATTGTCGACCAGTCTTGGTTGGCTGCAATATCTCGCAGGTTGGTTTGCATGGTAATTTCGTCTACCTTCATGTTGATGTCTGCGATGCCAAAGAGCAGCTTAACCTTGGCTCCCAGCACCAGTCGGTCGCCAAAAGGCCTTGTGTAGCCCACGCCTGCCTCCATGTACGAGTTGATTTTGGCCTGCATACCATTGGTGTGCAGGTTGGCATTGGCCCACGATTGTTCGCTTAAACCGCGCGAAGCACGCATGAATTCGAACACGTCGCGCTTAACGTTTGCATCCAAATCGAGCCTTAAGCTGAGGTTAACGTTCCAGAAACCATCGCCGGCCCACCAGCCCGCAGCGGCCAAATCGCTGGCCAACGACATGTTCAGGCGGTTGTTGTCTTTCAGTTGGTTGATGAATTTGTCGGTGGTAAAGTAGTCGGCTGTCTTTGAGCTGTTCAGTATGTCAGAGAAATATTCAGACGAGATGGCGTTAGAACTAACGCCCGCGTTGATTGAGCCCACAAAGGGAACGGTGACATATCCGCGCGAAGGTGCAAGTGCGGGATTAAGCTGTTGCTTGAAACTTACGCCTTCCATGAAAAATGTTGTGCGATTGAATTGGGCGAACATCGCCATTGGAGCGATGCCCAACAATAGGGTTGCAAGAACTTTCAGCTTTCTTTTTGGGGTTGTTTTAATGTTCATCTATTATCGAGGAATTAAGTTATCAATCTTTTGATATTGTGCTGCAAAGATACAATTTCTTTTACATTTAGCAAAGTTGTTTAACGAATTATCGCACGAAAAAGTTAAAACAAATCTTGTGCGTGTGTTTTTTTTGCTGTGCAGTTGGTTTAGTTGATTGGCTCCTGGGGCATGTAATGTGTGGCCAATGCCTGTGTTTTCGGGTTAGTAAGCGTAACGGGGGGATGGGGTTAACGCAGGGAAAAGTCCGTAATTGAAAGGCCAATAGCTCCGTAACTTAGGCTGTTGGCGCATGGGGTAAGTGCGTGACAAGGCGAGAAAGTGCGCGAAACGGAAAACGAAAGGGAGCTGGGCGAGCAGCTTCTCGTGACTGTTCGCACATCTCCCTGTAAGTGTGTTAGGCCGGCTTTCGGCCTTTGCTTACCTCCTGGCATTGATGTTAGCTCCACGATACCACCCCTCGCGTGGGCGAAGCGTGGCTCGTGGTGCTGTGTATGTTTAAAGATCGAACTTGTACCCAACTGAAAGCTGGAACACGCTGTGCCTGTCTGACGAACGCGAATCGTCGAACAATGGAACTAAACCTGCACAATATCGTGCATCAATTACCACATTACTAAATTCGTATGATACGCCAATGGGAATGGCCACATCGAACTTGCGCAGCTCAACGTTGCTATACTGTGGGACAAGGTGAACAAATTGCTCCACGCTCATGTCTATGCTTGTTCCATTGCGTTTTACGCATGCTTTGTCGTTCACCAAGAAACCAGGTTGTAAGCCTGTTTTGAAGGCTAGCCCCTTTGTTACATAGAAATTGATGAGTAAAGGAATGTTAAAGTAATCAAGTTTTAAAGTCACATCTGTGCCGTTAATGCTCTGCTTTCCACCTTGTTGCGAGTAAAGTCCTCCAAAAGACAGGGCAATAAGTTGGTTAATCTGATAGTTGAGCTCTAAACCAGTTACCAGGCCTGCTTTCATGTCAAGGTTTTCATCCGATGCTAGGATGTTACTTAGGTTCAATCCCACTTTGGGTTGCAGACTGAATGTGCCAGATTCGGCTTGCGCGAATGTCGTTGTTGCGAACAGCAACGACAGGCAAAGGGTAGTAAACTTCTTCATTTAAATAAATGTTTTGTTGTTGTTTGATACTATGATATGTTTTTTCGGCCAAGCCGAGAGAAACCTTTGAAAGCAGTTGGCACTGTTGTTAGCCCTACGAAGCCACCCCTCGCGTGGGCGAAAAGTGGCTCGTGTGGCTATTTATTTTTAAAGATCGAACTTATACCCAACGGTGAATTGGAACACGCTGTTGTGCCCGTTGCGCCACCATGAGCGGGTGGTAACGTTGTTTAAGCCGAGGTTGTAGCGTGCATCGAACACCAATTGGCGATATTGGTACGAAATGGCGAAAGGCATAGAAAGGTCTACCGACTCGATGTAACCGTCGTCCCAGTGTAGGCGTTTCATCGAACGGTGGAAGTCTTCGTCGTAGCTGTATCCGTCCGTTCTTAGTGTCACGGCATCGTTCACCAGGATGCCCGGTTGCAAACCAACCTTTAACTCAAGCCCCGGCGCCACGTTGAAGTGCACCATGAAGGGCAGGTTGAGGTAGTCGAGATGGATGTCCGTGCGGTAATCCCTGCTGTAAAACCACGTGTTGGTTCCTTGTTGCGAATAGATAAGCGACCCGGAGAGCGTTATCACGTCGGAAACGCGGCAGCCCAGTTCGCCGCCCAAGGCCAACCCGAGACGCACATCTCCACCCCAGTTGGTAACTGTGGCGATGTTGAAACCGCCCTTAGGCATGATGTACCATTGTGAGGAGCGCGCATAACTGCGCCTGTAAGTTCGCCTACGTTGCGAAAAGGCGTTCACCGTGACGGCCAATAATAGCACCATCAATAAAATCTTTTTCATAATTCTAGTTGTTACAATTCAGTTGATATAGTAAATAATAATCTAAATAGATACGATGATGCAGAACCTGCACCATTAAGATTTTTCAAGGTATTCTCTCTATTATCTCGTGGCAAAGATATGTAAAAAAACAATACAAAGCTTATTCTGATATGTATTTTTAACTTGTTTTAGACTTGTTGTGTTGTAAGTGCTTGCTTTAACATTTGCCTATGCCAATAAAAACGTTTATCTTTGCAAGGCAAGGGAATGGCCATTGAGGGCCGCCCACTAACAGCTACAATTATCGTAAGGCACGTTTGCCGCCACGTCGCTACGCTTTATTTTGCACGGCGAAAAGGCAAAGGTTGCCCAAAAACAAACTAAATTGCCCCTATGAAGCATGCCGCAAAGATAGATGTTGCCGTATTGATATTGTTTTTTAACCGTCCCGAACCCTTTGAAAAGGTTTTCAGGGCGGTGAAAGAGGCGCGCCCGTCGCGGCTTTTTCTGTATCAAGACGGGCCGCGAGGCGAGAAAGACATGCCCGGAATTGAGGCTTGCCGCCGCATTGCCGCCGACATAGACTGGGAATGCGACGTGAAACACCTATACCAAGAACGCAACTACGGCTGCGACCCCTCTGAATATATCTCGCAAAAATGGGCTTTCTCGATGGCCGATAAGTGCATCGTACTGGAAGACGACGACGTGCCCACGCAGAGTTTCTTCCCCTTTTGCAAGGAAATGCTCGACCGATACGAACACGATGAGCGCGTGTGGATGGTGGCAGGCTTTAACAGCGACGAGCAAACAAAGGATGTTTCGGGCGACTACTTCTTCACTTCGGTGTTCTCCATCTGGGGGTGGGCCTCGTGGCGAAGGGTAATCGACACGTGGGATGCCGACTATCGGTTTATGGACGACCCCGAAACGCTGAACCAACTGCGCCAACTTATCGCCCAACGGAAGCTTCGTCCCGACTTTTTAAAGATGTGTGCCGACCATAAGGCAAGCGGAAAAGCCTATTACGAAACCATTTTCTGGGCCTCGATGCTGCTCAATTCGGGCGTGGCCATCATGCCCACGCGCAACCAAATAAACAATATCGGGGTGATAGAAGATTCTACGCACTTCTCAACCCTCAACACCATGCCTGCTCCTTTGCGCCGCATTTTCACCATGAAACGCATCGAGCAGCACTTTCCCCTTACGCATCCGCCCCACATCATCGAGCATGTGGCCTTTAAAGAGCGCGTTTATCGCCGCCACGCATGGGGACATCCGTGGATTAAAACGCGTTATGCCTTTATCGAACTGTGGCTCAACCTGCGCCACGGCAACTTTAAACAGATTGGCAAGTCTGTGGCTAAGCGCGTAAGAATGTGGCTCGGCATGGAGAAACATCGCTGATAACGATACATTGGCAGCACCTGTTTCTCCCCGAAAAAGGCAGGTTGCCGCAACCCCTCTAAAACAAAACAATAATATAACAACAACAGACATGACAATGAAAAAACTCTTTGCCTTAGCGGCATTTCTCACGGTTGGGATTGGCGCATGGGCGCAAAACCTTACCCAATACGTAGACCCCTACATCGGTACAGGCGGACACGGACACGTGTTTTTGGGCGCAAACGTGCCTTACGGACTGGTGCAGGTTGGGCCAACGCAATATAAACGCGGTTGGGACTGGTGTTCGGGCTACCATTACAGCGACTCGGTAATCATCGGTTTCGGACAGATGCACCTCAGCGGAACGGGCATTGGCGACCTGGGCGACATCGCTTTGCTGCCCACAACCGATGCAACGCAACACGATGTGATGTTCTCGCACAAGGGCGAACACGCACGTCCAGGGTATTATTCGGTGATGTTGAAGTCGGGCGTAAAGGTAGATCTCACCGCCACTGCCCGCGTTGCGTTTCACCGTTACAGCTATCCAACAGATGCACAAACGGCTTTCATAAGGCTCGACCTATCGCAAGGCATCGGTTGGGACAAGATGACGAAGAGCGCGTTTAAGCAAAACTCGCCCACAGAACTGTCGGGTTATCGCTATTCCACGGGCTGGGCAAAAGACCAACGCGTGTATTTCGTGGCCCAATTCTCGCGGCCTGTTACAATGGCTACGAGCCAAGGCGACAGCTTGGCCGTGCTTTCAACCCCCAATAACGACGAACCGCTGCTGGTGAAGGTGGGAATTTCGCCCGTGAGCGAAGACAATGCGCGCGCCAACATCGCTGCCGAACTGCCCGCGTGGGACTTCCGCGGCACGGTGGCTAAGGCCAACGAGGCATGGAATAAGGAGCTGAGCAAGATTGTTATCACCACCGACGACGATGCTGCACGCCGCACTTTCTACACGGCCATGTATCATTCGATGTTCGCCCCCTCGGTGTTCAACGATGTTAACGGCGACTATCGCGGAGCCGACGGTAAGGTGTATCGCGGCGATTTCAAAAACTACACCACCTTTTCGCTGTGGGATACCTATCGCGCTGCCCATCCGTTGATGACCATTATCCATCCCGAAAAGCAACGCGACATAGCACAAACCATGCTGCATATCTACGAACAGCAGGGCAAGTTGCCCGTTTGGCACCTCGTAGGCAACGAAACCGACTGCATGGTGGGCAATCCGGGCATCCCCGTGCTGATTGACATTGCCCTGAAAGGCTTTGATGTGGATAAGAATAAGGTGCTAGAGGCGGCCAAAGCATCGGCTATGCGCGACGAGCGTGGAATGAGTTTGCTCAAAAAATACGGCTATCTGCCTTGCGACCTCGACCCCGAATACGAAACCGTTGCTAAGGGATTGGAGTACGCCTTGGCCGATGCCGGCATTGCCAAGCTTGCCAAACAGCTGGGACGAACCGAAGATTACAAGTACTTTTTAAAGCGTAGCCAGTCGTATAAAGACCATTACTTCGACAAGAACACGGGCTTTATGCGTGGAAAAACATCGGATGGCAAGTTCCGCGAGCCGTTCGACCCCTTCAATTCGGTGCATCGCCAAGACGATTACACCGAGGGCAACGCATGGCAATATGCTTGGTTGGTGCCTCACGATGTGCACGGGTTGGTGCAATGCTTTGGTGGCGACAAGCCATTTGTGGCAAAACTCGACTCACTTTTTATTCTAGAAGGTAAGATGGGTGCCGATGCGTCGCCCGACATATCGGGACTTATCGGCCAATATGCCCATGGCAACGAACCCAGTCACCACATTATATATATGTACAACTATGTGGGTATGCCCTGGAAGGCCGCACCCAAGTTGCGACAAGTGATGAATACGCTTTACACCGACGGCATCGACGGACTTAGCGGCAACGAAGATGTGGGGCAGATGTCGGCTTGGTACATCCTTTCTTCTATGGGATTGTATCAGGTTGAGCCTGCTGGCGGCAAGTATATCTTTGGTTCGCCACTCTTTAAGAAAGCTGTGGTGAACGTTGGTGGCGGCAAAACGTTTACCATTGAGGCCAAAAACAACAGTGCCAAGAACATCTATATTCAGAGTGCTAAGCTTAACGGCAAGATGTACACCCGTTCGTACATCGACTATAAGGACATTATGAAGGGTGGAACACTCGAATTTGTGATGGGCGAAAGGCCTTCGGCGTTCGGAACGAAAGCCGCCGACCGCCCCTAACCATGAGGCTTAGGCATCGTGCTTGTTGCATAGATGTAGCACAAAACAAAAAGAATGGCGTTGCGAGTAGCCAAAGGCATACTCGCAACGCCATTCTTTATGTGTGTATATGCCCCTAGAAACGCGCTCTGCTCGCAGTTGTTGCGCGGGTATGTACCATCGGTGGCATGGCAAGGGGTGTGCCTGCTGCCTCTATGGCTAAGCGTAACGAATTGTGTTGAAACCCATTTGGGCGCGTACAAGAGGCCTTGTACAGGGGCTACAAGCAGCATTCTACGGTTACAAATTGCTAACACACGAGCGTAAAAACTTAGTTGGCGCGTGACAATGGTAGTCGTAAATGGGGTTATTGTCCGCCAAGTCGGTCGAAAAACACGATGACGTCGTCCCATGTTTTGAGGTCGTTTCCGCCGAAAAGGATGGACGAACCAAGAAAGTTGGGGTGCTCGTGGCGCGAGATAAGGTAGTCGCCATAGAGCAGATTGGTGTTGTTGCAGAACACTACGCGGTTGAATGCAGGTGCATTGAGGTATTGTTCCACCCATGCCAGCTGTGCCGTTAGATGCTCGGGAACGTTTGTTGGCGATGGTGCAAGTATGTAAACATCATAGTTTTCGATGAGCATTTCGTAGGCTTTGTGCATGCTGGGCATCGGCTTTTGGTAGCTGTCGGCCAGTGTATTGGCGTGGATGAACACGATAGGGCGTTGTCGGCCCGTCTGCTTATCGTCAATTTGGCGTATCAGCGGCACCAGATAGTGCATCGCTATCTTGTCGGTTAGTCGATGTCCACCGTGAAAGCGTATGGCCGTGGGGTAGTGTTGGGCGAAGAGGTCGAAGGTATCTACGCTCGTATCTTCGTCGCCGAAAAGTCCTATTACGCGTTGTTGTTCAGCCTCGTCGATGCCATTAAATAGCAATGTGGTAATCTCCTTGTACTCGTTTACCAAGGCCTTAGTTACAATAAAGTCTTGTATGCCGTCTGTTCGCGGGTTTTGAAAGGTCTGTTTACCCACCATATTGTGTTTCACCATCGTGTCGCCCATCTCGAATGCGGGGTTAATCAGTATGCGGTCTGTGCCTCTAAGCATCTCGGCATACATGCCGCCCATTGATGTTCCGATGATGAGGTCGGGCTTTTCGGCATCGCATGTTTGCTTCAATAGTTCTAATGCTTCGGCAGGATGCAGAGGGAGGTCGGGCGCGATGATGGTGGCCGCGGGCATAAGTGTACGCAAGAGCGTTACTGTTCCCGACTGACCCGACGAGCCAAAGCCGTGAACGTACATTATTTTCTTGCCCGACATCAGTGCGGGATATGTTTTTGTTGGGTCCATTTTTTATTAGGAGTTATTTTTAGGAGTTATGGAGTTAAGGAGTTATCACTCGCTTTGCTCGTTAGGAGTTAAGCCGTATGCATGGGAGTTGTTTTTAGGAGTTATGGAGTTAAGGAGTTATCACTCGCTTTGCTCGTTAGGAGTTAAGCCATATGCAAGGGAGTTGTTTTTGGGAGTTATGGAGTTAAGGAGTTATCACTCGCTTT
>NZ_KV815038.1:52419-61620 GCF_001814145.1 Prevotella sp. HMSC073D09
CACTCGCTTTGCTCGTTAGGAGTTAAGCCATATGTAAGGGAGTTGATTTCTTTTGAGCAGCTAATGAGTTGAAGAGAGCTTTTGTTACTCTGCAACAAGACTATTGGCTTAACTCCTTAACTCCATAACTCCTCAAAGAGAACTCCTTAACTCCTTAACTCCTTTAAAAGGCAATTCAAGTTGTATCCATTGTGGGCGATGAGGTTCGTCGTTCATGTTAGAAACCTGCACGCCGAGCAGTCTTATAGGCCGACCGGAGTAGTCAACCTCGCTTAGTAAAGCCTTTGCAATGGGCAGGATGTCTTCCTTTTTGCGGAGAACATGAGGTGCAGTTCTGCTGCGCGTAATTTGCGTAAAGTCGTGAAACTTCACTTTTAGCGTGAGCGTTCGGCCTTTGAAGTCGTTCTTTTTGAGGCGTTCCACCAGTTCTAACACCAAGCGATAGAGCTCGGTTAGCAGCACATTGGGATTAGAACTGTCTTCTTCGAAGGTGCGTTCGCATCCCACGGACTTCCTTATCCAATGCGGTTCAACGGGTCGGGGGTCGATGGCACGCGCAAAATTGTAGTACATCTCGCCGGCCTTACCGAACACTTGCCGCAGCCGCAGTCGCGAAAGCTGGCGTAAGTCGGCACCGTTGAAGATGCCCATTGCGTGCATCGTCTCGGCTGTTTTATGCCCCACGCCCCAAAAGTCGGTGATGGGCAGATTGTCGATGAAGTGCATTGCACGACTGGGATGTATCACCGTGATGCCGTCGGGCTTGCGAAAGTCGGATGCCACCTTAGCCAGGAACTTGTTGAACGACACCCCTGCCGAGGCTGTTAGGTGCAACTCGTTGCGTATTTCCTGTCGGATGCGTTGCGCAATGTCGACGGCCAACTCTATTCCCAGCTTGTTTTGCGTAACGTCTAGGTAGGCCTCGTCTAGCGATAGCGGCTCAACCAGGTCGGTATAGCGGTGAAATATCTCATGAACCTGCTGCGATACCTGCTTGTATTTCTTGAAATCGGGCGGTATGAGTATCAGTTCGGGACACAATCGCTTAGCCTGCACGCCCGACATGGCCGAATGCACCCCATACTTTCGTGCCTCGTAGCTGGCCGTACACAACACCCCACGCCTGTCTTCGCTGCCAATGCCCACGGGTTTTCCGCGCAGCGAGGGGTCGTCGCGTTGCTCCACCGAGGCATAGAAGGCGTCCATGTCGATGTGAATGATTTTGCGATTGAAGTCTTGCGCAGGCATATTGAGTTGCGATTGGGGCGAAACGCCATTGCAAAGTTAGTTATTTTTTGGGGATAAAGGGATGATAAAAGATGCCAACCTCAATGAACTGGCGCAAAGATTTGCAGCTCATGCAATTTGTTTTTAAACCCTATTACCATTTTCGTGAAGTTACGAAAATGGTAATAAGCGTTACCTTCATGCACCTTGCACATTCTCATTATAGAATTGAGTGTATGTGCAAATCACTCCGTATCTAGCACAGCATCTAACAGCTGATTGGCTATTTGTGTGTCGCATATACGCATAATGCTTGAGTCTACAGCACTTTGCCCAAACAAATTGATATCACCATACCAAACAATACGGTGATCTATTATCGCGCATTGCACTGATAAATGTTCGTGTTCGTAAGTATCCATACCGAGACAACTCTCTTTCCCACCATCGGTGTGCATGTTGTTGGTATGTAGGGCAACCTCTATCCCATTGCGTTGTAGCTCGTTTAAGGTAGTCGTTAGCCAGTTCGCGCGTTTACATCTTAGTTTTGGGCAGGCCACCAAAATACTGTTTTGCGCTGCAATCAAGTCGCGTTTGAATGGGGCGAGATAGGTCGTGACATTGAACAGCAGTTCGTTTGCCGTTTGTTCTTCTGTGATTTTGCCTTTCGGGCGACTGTAACCAACGGCAGTATAACCTCTTAACCGTTTGCGATACATGTTTTCGCACAACGGAATACGAATGTCTACGTAGTCGTATATACATACTTCGTGTTTGCCATCACTGTCGCGATGTAACCGACCTGCATATTGCGCCACACTACCTTTCCACGAAATGGGGAGCGTTAGAAACAAGGTGTCGAGCCTGGGGTAATCGAAACCTTCGCCCACATATTTACCTGTGGCCACGATTACAAGACTATCGGTTGGGTTGATAGTTTTTAATTGCTCCATCTCTAGTCGTTTGTTCTTGGCAGAATCGGCACCAATAAGGGTTATCACATGGGTGGCAAAT
Source organism: Prevotella sp. HMSC073D09 (assembly GCF_001814145.1). NCBI lineage: Bacteria > Pseudomonadati > Bacteroidota > Bacteroidia > Bacteroidales > Prevotellaceae > Prevotella > Prevotella sp. HMSC073D09. The sequence continues at coordinate 54,661 of NZ_KV815038.1, forward strand.
GGCGAGAGCAGGTGTGCAAGCTGTCGCACATGCACCGTAAGGCTACTCAGTACGAGTGGTGTTCGTCCTTCAGATAATGCTGTTTTCACGTCTTCTACAATGAGTAGGTTCCTCTGTTCGTCGGTCGACATGGCCTCTATCATTTGCGCATAGGTGGAGAGATTGGCTGAAAAGGTGCGGTAAGACGTAAAACGGGGTATCAATCTGCGTGTAAACCCTTGTTTGTCTATTTGGCTTTGGGCGTCTGCCGTGTACCTTATCTTACCGCATTGCATGAAGATGATGGGTTGATGTCCCTCTTTGCGGATGGGTGTGGCGGTCAATCCGTAAACATATCGTGCCTTGACGTGCCGCAATACCTGTTCGAAACTCACGGCGGGAACATGATGACATTCGTCTACGATAATCATACCATAGTCTTGTACGAAGGCTTTCGCTTCACCATTGTGTAGACACGACTGTATCATGGCAATGTCGACAACACCTCTCAAACAGTCTTTGCCTGAGTAAAGTTGGCCGATAGGCAACCTGTTTTCGTTCTTATTGCCTGTTTCCGTGTCGTCCTGTGCTGGCTTTATTGGTGCGAGGAACGTTTCTAACTGCCGTTTCCACTGGTCGAGCAGTGACCTGCGATGCACCAAAACCAAGGTGTTTACTTTGCGTTGGGCAATCATGGCTATGGCTAAAACGGTTTTTCCAAAGGCTGTTGTGGCCGAGAATGTACCTGTTTCATGGACTAGCATGTGGTTTAAGGCCTCTTGTTGTTCTTCGCGAAGGGTGCCTGTGAACCTCACGTCGATGTTGCTGCCGTGGCAAGTGTGGTCGCTAATTGTGATGCTTACGTTGTTATCCCGTAGTATCTGTTGTACGTCGTCTTCACAACCGCGAGGTAGGGCAAGGTAATTAGCGGTTAGTTCGGAACAGGAAATGATGCGTGGAATGGCGTAAGTAGGCAAACGCATGGCTTGTTTGGCATAAAACTCGGGGTTGCGAAAGGCTGCAATGCGCTTAAAAAGGTTGATGGCCTTTGGTGATAAGCCCTCAAGTGGGATGTAAAGCATGTTGGCTTTGGTCAGTGTGACAGACGTAGGGAAGTCTGATGAGCCTATCATAACAGGCTTTGGAGAGTTCCACGGTGTGCCCTCGTTACTCTTTGTTAGTTCGCTAAATTCAAAGGAATTATGTGTTTGCAGCATTTCGTCAACAGCACTTTCAGTCATCTTGACTACTTCCAACAGTATTTTCCATTGGTCGGAATAGGCATTAAATGCTTCGTCTACAAAAACACTATTGCCGTTTCTCCGTGCTAGCCCTTGCAATGGCAATGCCACTAAGTTGCCAAATCCGCCTTTGGGCAGCGTGTCTTGGTTTGGGAAAAGGCGGTCGTATGACTTAAACGAGAACCGCATTTCCTTGTTCATCGCCTCTGCTAGTAAGGCATTGCCCAATTGTCTGGCTTTAACGGCGGTGATGGCAGCAGTGAAGAAAATCCATACATGTGCTCCGTTGCCCGACCGCGACCGTTCTATATAACATGGTATGCCCCATTCTTTGCACACGCCCACGTATGCTAGCACGTCGTTTTTATACCCATGCTCGCAGTTTTTATCGTCAAAGTCGGCACAAAGAAAATGGCAAGTGTTATCTTCCAAAATGGGATAAAGGCCGATAACATCGCGTCCATGTTCGTCTTTCCCAGCAAGGTGGTTGTATAGGTGTTCATAAGTTAAAGGTGCAAAAAGACGGTTGGGACAGTCGGCACAGCGATATTTGCGTTTGTCGCAATATTGCCTGTCCCATTCCCGTTGGCATACGGGCTGATAGCCTGCCTTTCCCGTGAGGCTATGCCATCGTTTGGCGAACACGTCGTTGCGGCCTTTAAACAGGCTTTGGAACAACAACACCTTGTCTTTTAATGAAAGTTTGCAGTTGGAAAGAGGTTTGTTATATGGCTGTAAGGCGATTGCTGGGCACTTGTTTTCTTCAAGCGTGATGCCATGTTTTGCTAAAAGCGATTTAAGTCTTTCGTTTTCGGCCTTCAATTCGCGTATCTGTTCTAAAGCTGATGTTGTTTCGTTGTGCTTGTTTGCATCCATATCTCAAGATGTTTAAGCCCTCAATTTAGCAAACACACATGATGTATATGCGCCTAATGGCTTGTTAAGAAAGTCTCGTCCCGTCTTCTCCAACCCCCTCTTCACCCTCTTCTTCCAGCGTTTCTAGCACGAAAATGGCGTGGATTTTGCGTTTCTCTACGGGTGGAATGTCCATGTAGTTGCGGTAGAGGTCTTGCAGGTAGGCGTCGGGGTTGCAAGGGGCCATGAAACGTTTGCCCTCGAAAGTGATTTCGGTGAGGGGGAAAATGCTGTCTTGGCGGTGCATGATACCGTAACCGTTGTTGTGTAGAATGTTGGAGATGTAAGTGTCGCGGTTGCGGTTTAGGGTGCACAGTAAGGCCCAAATGGAGCGGCAGACGGCGTATTTTGCACCGAACCAAAAGAATTCGGCAAACGAACGGAGGCTGTAATGGTGGGCTTTGTGGAGGATGGAATAGCTGCGCGAGATGCCTAGCGTTAGCCTTTTAACAAGCTTACGCGAAAGGGTGGGGTATGCAACAAAGGGAAAAATGTCTACAAAAAGGCCCTTTTCGTAGTGGTGCGAGAAGTCGTCGCCTGGCTCAACGAAGAAGGAATTGAGGTCGCGCACCTTTGTAATGGGCTCTTTCAAGTGCTTGTTTATCAGCGGCGACTGCACAATTAGTCCCTTAGGCAACTCTTTTTGTGCCACTTCTACAAAGCGTAGCAAGTCGGCTTTGTGCATGGCGATGTCTATATCGTCGTCCCAGGGGATAAAACCACCATGCCTTACCGCACCCAACAGCGTTCCGCCGTCTAGCCAATAGGGTATGGTGTGCCGCTGACAAATGTCGTGTATCACTTCGAGTATGGTCAGTTGTTTAAGCTGACAGGCGCGAAGATGGCGTTGTTTGAAACGTTCCAGGGGCGTATTAGTGGTCATCGTGTGCCCTCCTAACGTCTATCACCAGTCCCGTATCGTCCGAAAGCAGGGTGCGCAAGGTAGCCTCGGCCACCTTTTCAGATGCCAGTAGGGTGTCGTCGGGTTCTATTCCGAAGTTCTTTACGCGCATGGGGGTCTTCGTTCTTTCGGGGTTGATGCAGTTGATGCGAATGCCGTCGGCCTCCCACTCTTGCGCTACGGCCTGCACAAAGTTAACGATGGCGGCCTTGGTGGACGAGTAAATGCTGTAAAAAGCACGACCGCGCGTGTATGATGAAGAGGTGAAAAACACCAAACGCCCACCGCTTTGTTTGAGGTAGGGATAGGCGGCGAGAGCCACATTAACCGTTCCCATGTAGTTGGTTTGCACGCTATAAGCGATGTCGGCATAGTTCATCGTGGCCAAAGGCTCCTTTTGTAGCAGTCCGGCCGTGTTCACCACGTAGTCTATTCGCCCTTCTTCTTTTGCCACTTCTGCAAAGGCGCGCACCACATCGTCTTTGTTTCCTACGTCTACGCCGTTGCTGCTACGCGAGAAACAATGCACCTTTGCACCCCGTTCGGTCAGCATTTTAGCCGTGTCGGCACCAATTCCGTAACTGCCACCAAACACAATAGCTACCTTTCCTGCAAGCGAAACTTGGGCAAGGTCGATGCGTTCGGCCTCGTTGTTGCGCAGCTGAAAAAGCTTGTCTAGCATGTAGGTGTCTTCCTTATAGGTAAGTTTCATGTTGCTTTCTTCGCCTTCCACCACGTAGATGGGCGTTTGCGGCAGGTATTTTTTCACCACTCCGCAGTCGTCGGTGGTCTTGAAATTGGGGTCGAGCAGTGCCTTTTCGTAAGCCTCTTTGATGACTTCGAGCGCGAAAGCTTGCGGTGTTTGTCCGCGGCGAAGGCGCGAACGATCGGGGATATGACTGATAAAGTCGCCCTCCACCTCGATAATGGTGTCGGCAGAAGGCATGGCCACGTCGATGGCCGAGTAGCTTTGCAGCGCGTCCACCACATCGTTCAGAATGCGTTGGCTAACCAATGGGCGCACGGCATCGTGGAAAATAAGGTTTACCGGCTCGTTTTCGTAGGCTTTGATGGCCGAAAGGCTCGACTCGTAGCGTTCGTTCCCGCCTTTAAGTATGCGCTTTACTTTGGTCCACCCGTTTTTCAATACGATGTTTTCTATGTCTGCAATGAGCATGGCATTGCTTACGATTGCTATTTCGTGGATGTGCGCGTTTCGTTCGAACACGTCAACTGTATGTTCGATAACCATCTTTCCAGCCACTTTGAAGAACTGTTTGGGTGTGGTCATGCCCAATCTTTTTCCCACTCCGCCCGCCAAAACGACGGCGATGTTACGTTTTGCCATATTGATGCGATTGTGTTTCTATATGCAAAGGTAGTGTAAACTTAGTGATTTTACAAGAAAGAAAACGAAAAAGCCTTAGCCCTGCTGATGAACGGGCCAAGCTGGATGTTGCTTCATCTGTTGCAGCGTTATATTAATAAGGTGTGTTTCGAAAGATAAGCCGATGGGGTAATGGGGGTGGCAAAAGATGAAAGAGGGTGGAGAAGGGCGAGATGAGAAGATGAATGTGATGTGGCATTTTAACCCAAATCGGCTGTTAGAAAAATCTGCTTTCATTTTGGCAAAGGAATAACTGAACGCGCGCAAAGGGTTAACTCGCGGGTCGTATTTCAAATATCAGAGGCAGATTTCGCTAACACTTTGCTTTTGAAAATTCGTAATGGCCGATTTTGGTTTAAACCATTCCTGTTGTTTAAACGGTTAAATAAGCCATACATGCCACTTCCCTCTCCCCTTGGGGAGGGGCTGTGGGTGAGACCGAAATGCCAATGGCGGACAAACATCACTGCTTATCCGCCATTGTTGCGTTTTTATAGTGTCTTAAATCTAATGTGTTATCTTTCTTTACGAATAGCGTAATATTTGGCCTGGCCTAATCTTATCGTTTCGGCGCATGTGGTTGAGTCGGCAGATGGTGTCTATGCTAACGCCACGCTTTTCGGCGATAGATGCCAGTGTTTCGCCCGATGCCACCTTATGATAGAGCTTTTCGGCAGCGTTGTATTGAGGCGTTTGTGGGTTGTCGTCCCTGTCTCGGCCCACCTTTCCGTACACGTCTTCGCGGTTATATCCGCCATTTCCCGACACGCCGCGGAGCCTGGTGGCCTCAGACGATGCCATTTCGTAGGTGGAGCGGCGGAACATATAGTTGTCGGCCACCACGTCTTGTGCCCTGAAATCAAAGAAGAGTGCAGGGTTAAGCGCCACACCGCACAGTCGTGTTTCGAAGTGCAAGTGCGAACCCGTGCTTCGGCCAGTGTTTCCGCCAAGCCCAATCGGTTCGCCGGCCCTTACTTCCTCGTTTTCAGTTACCAATTGTTTGGAAAGGTGTCCATATATGGTTTCCAGTCCGTTGGGGTGCCTAATTACGATGTACTTTCCGTATCCCGCAGCCTCGTATTTCACGATGCGCACCTTGCCAGAGAATGCTGCGCGTATGGTGTCGCCAATATAAACCTTTATATCTAAGCCTTTATGTTGGCGGCCCCAACGACTTCCGAAGTTACTTGTTACAACTCGGCTGGGTGTTGGCATGCAGAAATGACGTAGGTTGATGAGGAACGAGTCGGGCAAAGCCGTTATGTGGTGCGTGTGTGTGTTGTCCCACGTCTCGTAAAGGTTTGCAGCCGGCGATTGGGCAGCCTCCCTTTTTAGGATGCTTTGTAGGGCAAGGGTGTCTACCGATTTCATCTTTCGGTCTACAGGTGCTTGTCTGGCGAGTAGGTCTTGCGCGGCCATTGGTGTGGCGCACATTGAGAGAAATGCTGTAAAAGCAATCGTTTTAATTGTTCTTTTCAGTTTCATTTTACTTTTTTTAGGTACAACGTGGGCGAATAAATAATGGTATATACATTCGCTTGTTAAACCATTTTTGCATGGTTGATGATAGGTGTTTATCAAAAGACGATGCAAATATAGCGAATTTTTATCTAACGGCATCATGTTTCGCTATTTTTTCAGTATTGATTAACATGCTTAACAACATGTGACCTGTTCCTTCAATCCCTTTGTAGCACGTGAAAGAGCGGTGTATTTGTAATGTTTTTGGTTAGTTTTTATTAACATTTGTTACTCTTGCTTGGACATAAATATCGGCGCGTTAACATTATTAAGGACATGATTTGAGTGTTGTTCTTGCGGTGCATATTCATGCAGAATATGCAAAACAGATGAGTTTCGCCTTCTATAAACTGTCTGCATCTGCCTGTTTTTATGTTCTCTTTTTTCGGCTGTCCGTTGCCTTTTTCGCCCAGTATTTCGCTTTCTTAACGGTTTTTTGCAATATTGCAAGCGTGTTGCAACTATTCAGCACTCGTGCATGCTTTCCTTTTAGTAGTTGCTTGTAATGAAATAGTCTTGACTTTTAATGGCTCTATAAATTGGGTGAAGTCTATTTTCTTTGTGCAGTAAAACCAAGATAAACATTCTGTTCATGCGCAAAGTACTGAACGAAGATAGGATGAAACCTGAAATCCTATCCCATTCGTCTGTGGCTAAAACGTGGTTATGTTCCAGAAGTCGACTTGGCGGGAGATTTTTCAACACATTCTTTACAGGTTGAAAGCACCTTTCCTGTGACACATAATGAGAGGAAAGTAAAGAGGACTACTTTATGTCTCTTATGTTCTTATGTCGGAAAGGACGTGTTTGTCTAAGCACGAAGGATAAACGATTAACTTGTCCACTGGTCAACAGGTTGGCCAGTTGGCCAGTTTACCTGTTTACCTATTGACCAGTTAGCTCGTCAACTCGTCAACCAATGTAATCTTTTCAGTAAGAAATTTAACACAAAAAGTGCCCTTTTTGTCCACCAACCGCCCATCTTGCCGCAAAAAATCGATTCTCGCGGAGGTTTG
>NZ_KV815038.1:61720-62163 GCF_001814145.1 Prevotella sp. HMSC073D09
GCAAAAAATCGATTCTCGCGGAGGTTTGTTTTGACGCCAAGAGGGGGTAGTTGTGCATGCAGGCGAAATGAATACTTATTTAAACCGACCGCCACCAACACCCGTTTTTGGGTGATTTGCAGCAAAATGAAGCGCGTTTTGGTGCTAAATGCAATGCAATATGCCGCTAAATGCAGTGCGTTTTGGTGCTAAATGCAGTGCGTTTTGGTGCTAAACGCAAGTCATTTTGGTGCAAAACGCAAGGTAAAATGCTGCTAAATGCTAGGCGGAAAGCATAAAAATACGCTGCAATGGTATAAACAAAACCTTTATGAACCATGAAAAACAGGGTCGAAAAGGGCGAAATCGTCGTTAAAAAGTGGGATTTTAGGGGTAAAAAGCGGGTAATTGGGCATAAAAAAATATGAGATGGCAACCAAACTAGAAAGGCAAAATGGTGCAAA
>NZ_KV815038.1:62263-76368 GCF_001814145.1 Prevotella sp. HMSC073D09
CAAAATGCAGGTTTTGTTCTTAAAAACAGACAAGGCGAAAGGTGTGAAAGGCAAGAAATAGTGGCAAATTACCCACTTTACGACCTATATTTTCGCTAGAACGGAGTGAAATTTAGTGCGGTGTTGTAAAATAAAAAATAACAATTTAAGTTTTTGAGTTTTCTTGATTCGGCAACTGTTCCAATCCGTTTATCACATAAAAAACACCACCATAAGGGACGATGTTCTTATATTTTATTGCTATCTTTGTGATGCTACGTAGAAATTTACGATATTTTCGTACCATACAGTTAGTGAAAATTCTACAGATAGCAAATGTCCGAGGAACTTATTGTTCATCAAAGGCTTATAAAATGTATTAACAATAAATTACGTATTTAGTTGCGGAATTAAGGATGAAAAGAAAAAATATATACATATTATATTCTCTCTCCTTTTTATTTTTCATGCCAATAAGTATATATGCACAAAATAAAGTAGAAGAGAATTATTTGCTGAAAAAAGGCTATGAATTGAACATTACAAACCAAAAAGGAGATTCCTTATTGTATTTCTTTTTGAAGAATGGTAATTCTATGAAGAATATCATCACCGAAAATCAGATATACATGAATGACACTGTTTTGTGGAGAAAATATAATTCTCGTTATGAGGGGATAGATTTTACAAATTATTTCTGCATAACCTATTTCATAGCAAATAGTACACAGGGGATAGAGTTGTACAACAAAAAAACAGGCATTGATTTTTTTCATGGTAAATGTCTTATCTTATGTGGAGAGAATATGCAAAATAGAATTGCTTACCATATGAAAGAGGAGCTATTATTATGTCTTCAGATTAATAATAATCAGGATGATGGGACTATTTTATTAATAGATTTAAAGAATTCTCATATACACAAGATAAGCATCCATCAATTGGCAAGTAATATGCAAGATACCTATTTTTGGCACAGTGTATATATTAAAAATGCCAATTCTCGATACGTTATAATAACGTATAACAATGGTTTTTCTAAATCAACTTCATTGAAAGTCAAGCGTATAAAATCTCTCCAAAATAATCTTATTCTAGATTGTAAGGATTATGATGGGGAGTTAAAAGAAAATCGCGTTAACCAATAAACCCAAAAGAGTCTATTGTCTTTGTGCTGTAAAGCCAAGATAAACACTCTGCTCATGCACAAAGTACTGGAAGAAGATACGATAAAATCCAAAATTCTACCCCAATTGTCTGCGAAAAAACGTGGTTATGTATCAAAAAGTGACTAGGCGGAAGTTATTCGATGTATTATCCATAAGCTGAAAACTGCCTGTCAATGACAGATTACTTCTGCGTTCCCATTTTGCTGTCTCCGTTGACCGTGAGCAGCATGACTTGCAACCGCTCGCGCTGGCAGTAGTAAGTGTACGTGGTTAACTCGTCAACTGGTTAATTCGTCTACTCGTTAACTGGTCAATTTGTCTACTAATACCCTTCTGGCACACATTCGTTTATTTCTATCGGGATGGTTTCAACGTGTGCATCGTTTGCTGTAAGTACGACTTTAACCACGCAGGCACGGGTGTTGATGGGTTTGGTTTGGTCGAAAATAAAGTTGCCGATGCTGTAATAAATGGGGCAACCCTTATATTGTTCGATGGATTGTAGCGTGTGGGTATGGTGGCAAACAAGGATGTTGGCACCTGCGTTTATCAGTAGGCGCGCTTGCCTACGCTGCTGAGCAGTGGGCGTTAGCTGGTGTTCGATGCCCCAATGTAGGCTTACCACGATGTAGGCGTTGGGTTCGTTATGGCGTAGATGCTTGATGCGAGCCACCAGTGTGTCTAGTGGTTCTTGACTGACGCAGGGCTTGGCGGGCAGATAAGCGAAGTTTTCGAGTGGCAATCGCAAGGAGGCGAGGATGTAAACGGGGCGTGGATGGGTGGTCAGCAATAGGGGTTGGGCGGCTTCGGTCATGTTACGGCCTGCCCCAAAGTGGATGATACCCGCTTGTTCGATGTTCTTGCGTGTGTCTAACAGTGCGTCACGTCCTTGGTCAATGCTGTGGTTGTTGGCCAAGTTGAGGTGGGTGAAACCATGTTTGGCCAGCATGGTGAGCCATTCGGGTTCGCCTCTGAACACGAAACGCTTAAAAACAGGTTGGTTAATTTTGGTTGCCGGGCATTCTAGATTGCCCACAACGAAATGCGATTGGTTGAAGATTTGTTGTAGTTTTGGCCCAACGAGATTGCTTAAACCTAAGTATTCGATGCGCTTGCGCACGCCGCGATCGAGCAATACGTCACCTGTAAACACCACGGATAGTGTGTCGGCCTTCTGCGCCCATATACTTTCCGTGCACACAAAGGTAAGGCATAAGACAAGAACCACGCCGCGACAATAGGCCGCGGCATGAGAAAAGAATGCGCACCCCATAGCATGGAAGGATGTATGGGGCGCGTTTCTTGGATGTTGAGCGGGTTTTGTGGTCATGTATTGTGTTGGGAAGTTTGTGAGTTTATGAGTTTAATTGAGTTTATGAGTTAGTGAGTTTAATTGAGTTAGTGAGTTGATGAGTTGATGAGTAAAAGAGTATGCCATAGCGCAGATAGGCATTTGGCTTTATCGCTTACCGCTTACTCTTTACTCCTTACTACATACTCCTTACTACTTTAACTCCTTAACTCCTTAACTCCTCACCTTAACATCCCGAACTATAAAACACTTCTTCATTATCTTTCGGCAGATTGTCTAGCGGAACCATAATTTCGTCCATCCATTTAGGCACGCCCAGATAAGGTTTGGCTTTGAGTTTCTCTTGCCATTCCTCGTCGGTGAGCCGCTGTTGGTCGGTAGACTGTTTTAGTTCGCGATAAGACAGCACTGCACCGCGCATCAAATAGAGCTCGTTGCCAATGGGCACAGCCACGTAGATGGTATAGGCAGGCCCTGTTCCCTCGTATAGAATGGAGTGGTTAGGGTTGTTCGGGGCGTTGGCGGTATATACGTCGGCTATTACAGCCACACTCTTGTCGGCACCTTCCACGTTGTCCCAGCCGTCAAGATATTGGTCGTCTTGTCTAACAAGGTCAAGCGAAATGTTTTCTATCGTAGAGCCTATGATTTCGATGGCGTTATATTCCTCGTCGGTAAGGATGGGGTTTGGCGATAGCTCTTTCTGGCTCACTTGTAGCAGAAATTCGGCTGTTTCCTTCACGCTAGCCGTGGAAGCGTCCATCTTAGGCGTGTTTAACTTATATTGTTTGAACACCCTTTCTATCTGCGAAACCAATTCTACAGCCTTCTTCCAGAAGGGAATGTTGGGTTCAACATAGCCTTTCACGATGGGGTCGGGCGGTCCGCCAGAACCGCATTCGGCTCCCATTGGCTGCTTGGCATATAGAATGGCATCGTGTTTCAGTTCTGCCCACGAGGCTAGAGCCGTGTTCAGGTTTTTCTTTTCCCATTGTGGCGTGAGCATAAAGTAAGGTGCCCCAGCCACGGGCTTGTTCATTTCGGCCAAGGCATCCATCCATCTGTTGGCCACGGTGGTGGTCCACGCAATCTCCGACATGCGTAGTTTCATGGTTTGGAGCGTAGGCACAAAGCCTTCCCAGCGTTTGTCTTCTTGCAGTTCTTTCAATAAAATGCGTTCGGCAGCCGAACAACCAATGGCCGCAAACACGTCGAGTCCACTTGGAACGTCGCGTTTGGTGACATTGTTTGTGGCGTCAATCATCTCGTTTAGCACCTCTGCATCGGGCATATAGCGTTGCGGCATGAGGTTAATCTTGTTGCGCGAGGTTAGTTCGAACTTGGGACGGATGCGCGTTTGTTTCTCTCCCACCTCGTCAATGCGTTTGGCCATGTCGGCCATCAGTCTCTCATTGGTGAATATTTTCTCTGGCGTTTGGCCCTTCATCAGGTCGTAAACCTGCATGACGGTGATGTTGTCGGGCTCGCCGAAGAGGAAAGTGATGGGCTCGAACATGCTGTTGTAGGTGCGTTTCATCTGTGGGTCGCTGCCAATGGTGTGGGCAATGAGCAGGGCGCGTTTCAGTTGGTCGGGCTTGTCGGTGCCAAAGGGCACGCTTTGTAGCCACATCATGGTGCGGAAATATCGCTTGATGCGTTCGGAACGGCTGTAATGGCCGCGTGGCCGATAAAGGGAATAGGGATATTTCACCTCAGTATAGCCCAAGAAAGGGGAGAGGGCGTTTTCTGAATTCATCACCTTCTTAATCTCGGATGCCACTTGCGACTTATATGCAGCACTCACCCCGGCAGGCGTTTTGCCCGTTGTTAGTGCCAACGCCACGGCAAAATAGGCTTGGCAGAAAGCTGCGGCCGCTTTGGTTTGCTTGCCTGTTGAGGGTGTGGTTACGAGTTTGGTCATGCGATTAAACATGCCTTGCGAGAACACTTTCACCAGTGCATCGAGCTTTTTCTCTTCGGCATCGCGCAGAATGTTGTCGAAATAGAAGTGGAAAAGCTGCAAATAAAGGTCGGTGGTTACAAAGCTGGGGAAGTTGGAGTAGTCGTTCTTCTCGTAAACATGGAACAATTGCTGCAAGTTGTCTGGCACAATGGCAAACCCATTGCGGCTGATGGCATTTTGCAGTTTAGGGTCGAAGTCGTCTAATTGGTAGGGATTGAGCAGCAGGTCGAGGTTAACAATCTGTCCTTTGGGCAGTTTGTGCTTACTGTTGAGGATTTTGTTCTCTTGCTGTTCAATCTTTTTGAGGAAGTCTTGTTCGGCTTTGCTAAGTTTAGGTTGCCTTTGTCCCCAGTCGTTAGGGTTGCTATCGTCTAGCGGTTCGTTCTCGTTGTCCGAGCGTAACCACATCAACGAGTCGTACCACGATGTTTGTGCGTAAATGCCGCGCAGGTCGGCTTCTTTAAATATAAATCCTTCGCGCGCCTTAAATGCGTTTTTAAGCACGCGCAGTTCGGCCAGCGACAGTTTCGAGAGGTTGGTTTTGAGGTTCACTTCTTTGTTGAAACTCTCCACATTCAGTTTGCCCTTACCAGGTAAAATCACAGGCTTGGGGTTGTTGTCGGCATAGAGTAACGCCCCTATGGCGGCGAATGCGATTAGTAGTAGGGTTCTTTTCATTTGATATTTAATGTTTATGATGTGCGCGCTATGGTCTTGTTGGGGCCATGTGCACATCGGATTTGGAAAATCATTGCTAGCCAGCGAGGGGGCAGATGTCGGCGGTTAGTGTTCGTTTTACTTGCCCGTTCTGCCCCAAGGTGGTTGGTTTTATTGTTTTCGGGCGCGTTTACTGCCCTATATATATAAGGTGTGCCATCGTGCTTGTTGGCATTTGTATGGCACACGTTAGCCTTTATCCTTGTTTTATATGTCTGTGTTGTGCGGCTTGTTGGGTGTTCCTTTTTTCGCGAATAGCTATTGGTTAAACGCCTTCAAGGCCTCTTCTCGCCCCACCTTCACAACCAAGAACCTTACGAACTCGAACCCAAAGCCTTGCCAACGGTATTCGGCCACCACGTACTGTCCCTTAGTTGTGGTTTCTAGACTCCGAACAACGCCATCCACAAAGCGGAAATCTTGCAGTATTCCGCCTAGCTTTGAGCCCATCCACATGGCGCGAACGCGATTTTTGTAGTTCTTAAAAACAAAGAGCCTGCGGCCTTTTTGCGGATAGAAACGGGTGCTTTTAATCACGCCCACCAGTGCTTCTGTTCGTCCGTCGCCGTTAACGTCGGCCGTATCTAATCGGTAAACGGGGTAGGGTAGCGGCCATTTGTCGGTGGTCGAGTCGGTTTTCAGCGTGAGGTAGTTCAGACTATCGTTCACCGTCTCGATGCTGAAAGTCTGCGCCGCGAGGTTTCCCGTGGGCCACAGTGCCGCTATTGCGAGCCATCCGTATGTTTTCAAAGCGTTCGTCATTGTTGTGTTGGGATGGGGAGAGTGGGGTTGGGCTGTGGCCTTTGCATTGTTTTCGTAGGCGATGCTCATTCCCTTCACACCTATTCGTGTTGCAAAAATAAGACATTCTTTCGAATGTGGCAAATCTTTTGGGGCCTTTATTGAGGTTTTTAGTATGCCTTTGGGGATGAATTTCATTGAATTACGGGTAGTCTAATCCCTATTTTGTAGAACCTTATGTAATCTTTCACTTTTTCGAATGTTGGTTCTTCTGTGTTTGTAAATGCGAAACGCTCTTGTTGTTCTTGGTCCGGGTAGACGATGAGGCACTTGATAGGCAGTGCATTTTCGGCATCTAGCTTCAGCATGTCGTATATCTTCTGCAGTCTTGCGTAACCAGCCACCTGCCTTGCGTCATCCTTGTCTATGCCTGTCATACCCTTATAGCGTGGTTTGTATTTGGCGTCAACAACGTAAGGTTCGGGCCAATGGCAAGGCTTTAACAGATAATCGAGCTCTTGACGATGTGCCTTGGGGTGGTAACAAACTTCGTTTTTGCCTGTAAACACCAACCTAAGATGGCGAAACACATACAATTCGAACAGTCTGCTCATATCTATCCAGAACGGTGGAGTTGTTATTTGGTGGTTGCCAGCAAGGGTAATGTCGTAGCTGTAACGGCGAATTAGAAGTTGGGCAAGTTCTACGGCTGTGCTGTGTTCTTTAAAAATTGGATTGCCTTTGAATGTTTGTATGGCCTTTGTGGTAACTTCTTCGCCCACGTTATCGAAGTGTGGTTTAACAAAACGGACAATGTTGTCGAGTGTGGAAGTGTCGAAGGCATGCCTATAAACCTCTAATTGTTTGGCACAAAACCTCAAAGCGCGTTTAAGGATGCGGTTCTCGCACGAGTCGATGCCATATACTTGGTAACGACAAAAGTTGTTTGTTACGCGCCCTTTGCTAAGGTTTTGTTTCACGTTACGTGCCACAAGACATCGCCCTTTTATCTTATTGTTGAGATTTTCTTCAACCATGTAGTAGCATTTTCGCAGACCTTTGGTCGTTATTCGCCTTAAAACGCTAAGATATTCGGTAATAAGGAAGATGCTTAACAAGTCTTGCTGCTGGCTAATTGGTATTGCGGGCTTGTGAAAAGATATTGTTACGAGTTGTTGCAGATGGTTCAGGTTTTCCTTATCACAGAGTGCCTCGTTAAGCATTCGCACATAATCTATCTCGAAATCGCTGTTCATCTTCGGACTAACCTGTATTGCGAGCTCGTTTTCTTTCACCCAATCCACCCCTACGAAGTAAGAACCCGTGGCAAGAATGTCGTTACCCTTACGCCTAAGTTTAAGATAGAAGTCGGCGTCTTGCTTGTCATCACTTACTTTGAACTCTTTTTCTCCACCATCCGCTATGTATGGCAACAAAGTCTCGGCATAGCTTTGGTTGAGAAGAGAGTCCTCCTTCAGCTGCTCGTTGAGTTGTAACACTGTCGTCATTTTATAGCCCTGTCGTATAGTTCATCTATCGTTGTTTGCGCGTCTGTAGTTAGAATGCCGTCTCGTATGTACTCTTCCAAGAGCGGTATTATTTCATATAGTATGCGGTCGTTGGTGAAATCTTCGCCATTTTCATCGTGCATCAAGAAGTAACTGTGGCCAATCCACACCTCCTCAGGCTTATAATCGGCCGAAAGTGTGTCTGCCGCTTGCAGCTTAAACGTAGAATCGAAATTGCTTTTCTCGTATTCGTCGAAGTTGTTGATAAAGAGTTGGCTCACTTGCTTGAATAAGTCGCGGTCAAACCCTTCGTTATCTAGGGCGTAAGGCCTTTCTGCAATGAAAGCGAAGCGTCGCCTAATGGCGTAGTCTAATGCACCCAACGAACGGTCGGCAGTGTTCATTGTTGCGATAACAAACACGTTGGCTGGCACTTCAAAAGCCTCTTTCGAGTAAGGTAGCACCACTTTCTCTGCGTTCGGGTTACCTTTACGCTTGTCAGTTTCCAACAACGTCAAGAGCTCTCCAAATATTTTCGACACATTTCCACGATTAATTTCGTCGATAACCATGATGTAAGGCTTGGATGAATTTTCACCATCAGGCAGTGTAGAACTATTTCGGGGGAAATCATTTTGCATCGACTCTTCTTGCGTATTGGTGTCGTTTGCTTTTTCGCAGAGACGTTTAAATATGCCTGCTTCTATGTTGTAGCCCACTTGGTTGTTGTCAGTAACCACGGGACGAAGGCCTTCCACCCAGTCTTCATAGTCCATCGACTGGTGAAAGGTTGTGAATGCGATGCGCCCTTCCTCTTTAAGTTGATTGTATATTGCCACAATTTGGCTGCGCTCTGCATGGTTGGCATTGAATGTGGGGCAGCAAAGTCTTACGGCATACTCGGGTATGCTGTGGGTTTTTCCTGTTCCTGGCGCACCATAAAGCACGATGTTCTTGTGTCTTTTCCATGTAATTACGCCCTTGTCGAAACGTGAATGGTCTGTGCCTTCGTCAGTGCTGGTTTGGGATGTGTGTTGTTTTGCTGCGTCCATTTCTTTGAGCATGAAGTCTTTCAAGCACCAAAATAATGTTTGAATGGCAAGGTTAAGGGGTTTGTTTTTATACCTGTCTATCTCGCTAAGCATGATTTGTTGAACCGTTTCACCATATTTTGCTACGAGATTGTTTATTATTTCCATGAAGTTACCGAAGTTCGTGCCTTTTTTATTGATGTCGTAGCCGAAGTATTCACAGAGCCTTTTGTACACTTCCCATTTGTAAAACGTGTATTTTTCAGGGTAAGCGCAAGTCAAGATGGCAGATGCAGTGCGCTCATCGTTGGCAAAGTTCTTCCAGTCTTCATGCCCAAGGCCTTGCATTTCTTGTTTAAAGCGTGCTATACGTTTGTCTATTGGGATGGTTTCGTCAAGCAAATGCTCTCCGCATACAATCAGTTCGCTAGGCTTTTCTTTGTTGAGCTTGTTAAAAACGGGGTCAACGTAGGCATTGGCAACAATATTCTTCCCTTTTAGTGCCCTGATAATGCCTAGCGCATCTTTCCCTTCTGTGTTGTCAAGCAATTGCCATTTGTAGCTTTCTTCGTAGCCATAAAAGGGCTTACGTTTGCGAAATTCCTCGATAAGGTGCTCCATCAGCAAGTCTCTAAGTGCTTCTGTCAGTTCGGTGCGCAGTAACCAAAGAAACTCTTTCTTGGTTTGCCAGCCCTTTTCCATCGCGATGGGCCAGAATGTTTCGCTGCCTTTAATCCCAATTACACGAAATCTGTTTAGTCGTTTTTGCACCCATTGCGAGAAACCTTTTACGTTGCCGTTGTAATAATTCAGGCTTTTCCCATACTTTTGTGCCACTGATGTGCAGGAGCCTTTTTGATTTGGTTCACGTAAAAAGCAGAATAAGGCCTCGTGATACTTCCTTGCTTCGGGTTGTTTTAATAGTCCGAGCCATTCAGAGGCAGACACGCCGATGTCTCCACAACTGTATTCGCCATTGGTGTTTACTGTTTCGCGTAATGTGTTAAGTTCCATACTCTGCTATATAAAATAGGTTCAATTTATAAAGGCGATATCTGTTGTACAGGTTTGTCGTTGTTTTTTATCGCCTAGTTTTTTAGTATATGTTTGCTAAATGTCGCCCACAAAATTAGCGTTATTACCACAATTTGCTTGCCAAAAACGCTAAAAAGTGTGGCGTTGGGCATTAAAAATGCGTGTTGTTTGCCATGCTTACGCCGAAAATGGCTATTTTTGCAGTAACGATAATAACGATAAACCAAATTGAGAATATGGCAAAAGTGTATCAATTTATGGCCGACGGATTTGAAGACATCGAGGCGTTGGCTCCCGTAGACATTCTGAGAAGAGGCGGATTGGACGTGAAAACCGTGAGTATTATGGGCCGCGAGCTGGTGGAATCGGCCAATGGCGTGTGCGTTAAGGCCGACATGCTGTTCGAAAACGCCAACTTCAACGATGCCGACCTCTTGCTATTGCCTGGCGGACTGCCTGGTTCAACCAATCTAAAAGAACATAAAGGGCTAGCAGAAGTACTTCGCCGACAGGCTGAAACGGGCCGAAAGATTGGCGCTATTTGTGCTGCACCTATGGTTTTAGGTACGTTGGGCTTGCTGCAAGGCAAGCGCGCCACTTGCTACCCAGGCGTAGAACACACCTTGCATGGGGCAGAATATACGGCCGAGTTGGTGACAGTAGACGGAAATATCATAACGGGCGAAGGGCCTGCCGCCGCTCTTTCTTACGCTTACACGCTGCTTGCGCTGTTGGTTGACCGCGATAAGGCCGACGAAATAGAAGTGGCCATGCGTTATAAACACCTTATGGCCGAACGTCTTTAACCGCTGCACGCGATGAATTATGTTATCATCGTTGCTGGCGGAAAAGGCCTGCGCATGGGTACCGACGTGCCTAAGCAGTTTCTGTTGCTTGGCGGAAAGCCCGTGTTGATGCGCACAATGGAGTGCTTTTACAACTTCGATGCGCAGCTGCAAATGGTGTTGGTGTTGCCACGCGACCAGCAAACATATTGGCGCGAGCTATGCCGAACGCATAATTTTAGCTTGCCTTACCTCTTGGCCGACGGTGGAACAACGCGTTTCGAGTCGGTTCGCAATGGTTTGGTTCTCATCCCCAGCGATGCCCAAGGCGTGGTGGCGGTGCACGATGGCGTGCGCCCGATGGTGTCGGCAGAAGTTGTTGAGCGATGTTTCGGCGTGGCCCGACAATCCAAAGCCGCGATACCCGTAACGTCTGTGGTAGAAACATTGCGCCAAGTGATGCCCGATGGCACTAGCCAAACCGTGAACCGTGATGCCTATCGACTGGTGCAGACACCGCAAACCTTCGACTTGCAATTGCTTAAACGCGCCTACCAACAACCCTATCAGTCGGATTTTACCGACGACGCATCGGTGGTTGAGGCACTCGGCATGCAGATAACAATGGTTGAGGGCAACAAGGAGAACATCAAGATAACCACGCCCTTCGACCTCGATGTGTGCGAACGTCTGTTGGCTCTCTCCTCTCTGCATCGCGAACAATAGGCAGGCGCGTACGTAAACGCCCTTGCCCAGCCTCTTGCCACAACAAACGTAACCCCACAATGCACTCTATCCTAGACCAAGACATCATGTATTTGGCGGGCGTTGGTCCGCGAAAGAAAGAGATTTTGAGTAAAGAACTCAACATCAACACCTTTGGCGACCTACTTGAATATTATCCCTACAAATACGTTGACCGAACACAAATCTACCGAATTGCCCAATTGCAGGGCGACATGCCTTACGTGCAGGTGAAGGGACACATACTGAGCTTTGAGGAGTTTGACATGGGACCGCGCAAGAAACGCATCGTGGCCCACTTCACTGATGGATGGAACGTGGCCGACTTGGTTTGGTTTCAAGGGGCTAAATACGTGCTAAGCACTTACAAAGTGGGAGTTGAGTACATCGTGTTTGGTAAGCCTAGCGTGTACGGAGGGCGTTATCAGTTTGCACATCCCGACATAGACGAGGCCACAGAGCTAAAGCTTGCCGAGATGGGGATGCAACCCCACTACGGCACAACCGACCGAATGAAGAAGGCGGGCATAACATCGCGTGCGATGGAAAGGCTCACCAAGGGCTTGCTCGAACAGATGCAAGCACCGTTGGCCGAAACGCTTCCGCCTTTTATCACTAATGCCCTGCACCTCGTTTCGCGCGACCAAGCCATGCGCGGTGTGCATTATCCCCATAACACCGATGAGTTGCAGCGCGCCCAAATGCGCTTGAAGTTCGAAGAACTGTTTTATGTTCAGCTCAACATCTTGCGCTATGCCAACTTCCATCGGCGCAAATATCGCGGCTACAATTTCTCTAAGATTGGCCAATTCTTCAACAGCTTTTACCACAACAACCTGCCTTTTGAACTTACGGGCGCACAAAAACGCGTGATGCACGAAATACGTAAAGACATGGATAGCGGCCGACAGATGAACCGTTTGTTACAAGGCGACGTGGGTTCGGGTAAAACCCTCGTGGCGTTAATGTCCATGCTCATTGCCGTAGACAATGGTTTTCAGGCGTGCATCATGGCTCCCACCGAAATATTAGCCGAACAACACCTCGCCACCGTGCAGCAAATGTTGCAGGGAACGGGCGTAACGGCCGAGCTGTTAACGGGCATCATTAAGGGCAAACGCCGTGCCGACGTGCTGCAAAGGCTTGCATCGGGACAGCTACACATACTGGTTGGCACGCATGCTTTGTTAGAAGACTCCGTGCAATTTGCCCATTTGGGGCTTGCCGTGGTAGACGAACAGCACCGTTTTGGCGTGAAACAACGCGCCAAGCTATGGGGTAAGAACGACAATCCACCGCATGTGCTGGTGATGACGGCGACACCTATACCGCGAACGTTGGCCATGACCATCTACGGCGACTTGGATGTGAGCGTGATAGACGAACTTCCGCCTGGACGAAAGCCCATACAAACGCTGCATAAGTACGATAATCAAACCACGAGTCTCTATGCCGGCATACGTCAGCAGGTAGGGTTGGGACGCCAAGTGTACATCGTTTATCCGCTAATAAAGGAGAGCGAGAAGACCGACTTAAAGAATTTGGAGGAAGGTTACGAGGCGTTGACCGACATTTTTCCAGAGTATAAGATGAGTAAGATACACGGAAAGATGAAGTCGAAGGAGAAAGAGGCAGAGATGGCGCGCTTTGCCAGTGGCGAAACGCAGATATTGGTGGCCACAACGGTTATCGAAGTGGGTGTGAATGTGCCCAACGCATCGGTGATGGTGATACTCGATGCGCAACGGTTTGGCTTGTCGCAATTGCACCAATTACGAGGTAGGGTGGGGCGCGGAGCCGACCAAAGCTATTGCATACTTGTTACCAATCGGGCCCTTTCTGCCGAAACACGCAAGCGTATCGACATTATGTGCGAAACCAACGATGGCTTTCGTATTGCCGAAGCCGACTTGAAGTTGCGTGGGCCGGGCGACCTTGAAGGCACACAACAAAGCGGTATGGCCTTCGATCTTAAAATAGCCAACATCGCTCGCGATGGCGCATTGGTGCAATTGGCTCGCGATGAGGCTCAAAAAATCGTCGACCGCGACCCCGATTGCAACCTTCCCGAACATGCTATGCTGTGGAATAGGCTGAAAGAATTGCGCAAAACAAATATTGATTGGGCGGCGATAAGCTAACTGCGCCCCATAGGAGGGTATCGCCGCGAGGGTTTTACGCCATGCCATACATCTTTGTTGCATGGCTGTTGGCGTTTGTGTTACCTGTTCACACTTTGGGCTTTATTGGTTTCAGAGCCAGAACATATACAATCTCAGTTTATGTATGTGTATAGAAATCGTCTTGACTTTTAACCCCAATCGGTCGTTAGTGTTTGCTCAGATTTTGTGTATTGGTGAGCATCTTGCCTGTCCTATCCTTGAAGATATAGCGGGCTACGCCGAGAGAATAAGACAGACAAGATGCCGATAAGCAAACGGAAGATGAACAGGAAACGATGCAAACAACTTAAAATAGTTGATAAGCGGTCTAAACAACCGATTGGTGGGCGATATTTCTATAACTTGAAAGGAGTTTATTATCTTTGTGCAGCAGAACCAAGATAAACACACTTCTCACGTACGAAGTACTGGATAAAGCTACGATAATAACCGGTGTAGTACCTCTTTTGTCTGTGTCAAAGCATGGTTAGGTCTCGAAAAAGAAATCTGTTGAAGGGCTTTCAGTGCATTCTCTACAAGTTGAAATCATCTTTCCAGTGGCACATAATGAGGAAAAAGTCAAGATGTCTTCCTTATGGTTCTTATGTTCTTATGTCAAAAATGGGCGTATTTATGTCAACACACGAAAGAACAACGATTAACTCGTTCACTTGTCCACTTGTCCTCTTGTTAACTTGTCAACTCGTCAAGTTGATTTTTTTGTCAACTTTTCGGCAATAAATTTAACATTATGAGTGCCCTTTTCGTCCACCAAGCACCCACCTTGTCGCAAAAAATCGATTCTCGCGAAGGTTTGTTTCGATGCAAAAAGGGGGTAGTTGAACATGCAGGCAAAATGAATTTTTATTTAAAAACACGACCAATAGTACCATCTTTGGGGCTATTTGCAGCAAAATGCAGTGCATTTTGGTGCTAAACGCGGTGCAATATGCCGCTAA
>NZ_KV815038.1:76468-77245 GCF_001814145.1 Prevotella sp. HMSC073D09
TGCTAAATGCGGTGCAAAATGCTGCTAAATGCGAAACGATTTGCATAAACATCCGCTGAAATGGTATAAATAAAACCCTTTTGAACTATGTTTTTAATGGCTCGAAGGGGCAAAATAGTCGTTAAAAAGTGGTTTTTTAGGTGCAAAAAGCGAGTTTTTGGGCGTAAATAATAATGAGTTGGCAACCAATCTAGAAAGGCTAAATGGTGCAAAATGCAGGTTTTGTTCTTAAAAACAGACAAAACAAAAGATGTGAAAGGTCAGGAATATTGGTTTTTTACCTACTTTTGGACCTGCATTTTCTCTAGAACGGAGTGAAAATTAGAGCGAGTTTGTAAAAATAAAATAACAATTTAAGCTTTTGAGCTGATGAGTTTATTAGTTTGTGTGTTGATGAGTGCGTGAGCTAGTGAACAGACGAGGTGATGAGTTTATAAGTCGTGAGTTGTTGGGTTGTGAGTTTATAGTTTGGTGAGTTGATGCGTTTGGGAGGTGTTGGGCTTTCGTGAGTTTATAAGCCGGTGAGTTGATTGAACCTGCACCTCGCACATGAAGAGAAGTGCTTATTTTGTGTTGGCATCACAAAAACAACAAGCTCCTCCCACGTTGTTGAAAGATTAAAAGCTCAAAACGGCATTATAGCTTTACAAACTCCTAAATCCACAAACTCTCAAAATCACAAACTCATCAGCTCACAAACTTGCCCGCTTATATATTAATAAGGTGTGTGTCCCTGTTATGTTATCAATGTGTAAAGAAACTCAAAAACTTGCATTG
>NZ_KV815039.1:0-433 GCF_001814145.1 Prevotella sp. HMSC073D09
TGCAGAGCCCCTACCTGCAAGTTGATGAGACCGGCGTACAGGTTGCCGACCGCAAGGGCAAGACCCGCAAGGGTTACCTCTGGGGAGTGAGGGATGCGCTGCATTCCCGGGGCGTATTCTTCCACTGGAAGGAAGGTTCACGGTCGGGCGCCGTGCCCGACGAGCTCTTCAAGGGCTACCACGGCGCCATACAATCCGACGGGTATGAGGCATACGGCAGGTTTGAAAACGTTCAGGGCATAGAACTGTTGGGCTGCATGGCCCATGTCCGGCGAAAGTTCGAGCATTTAGCGGCAGACGACAAGAATGCCGCCCACATAGTCGACACCATCGCCGCACTTTACGAGCTGGAAGAAAACCTGAGGCACGGCAACGCCGGCCATGAGCAAGTTCTGGCTGAACGGAAATCCAAAGCCTATCCCATACTGAAGTC
>NZ_KV815040.1:0-1048 GCF_001814145.1 Prevotella sp. HMSC073D09
TTCAATGGCAGAAGCCCGAAGACCCTGACAATGCCCAACCGGGTTATGGCTATGCCCCCTCGGACACAACCAACATTGAGGAAATCTTCTTCTATCATAGTGACCACCTCGGCAGCACCTCCTACATCACCGACGCCAAGGCCAACATCACCCAGTTCGATGCCTACCTGCCTTACGGCGAGCTGTTGGTAGACGAGCATTCTTCATCAGAAGATTTGCCGTACAAGTTCAATGGCAAGGAGTTGGACGAAGAAACGGGACTGTATTATTACGGAGCCAGATACATGGACCCTATGGCAAGTATATGGTATGGGGTAGACAAATTAACGGAAAAGTATGTGTCGGTAAGTTCGTACACATATTGTAACGGGAATCCAATTGCGAATATCGATGTTATGGGAATGTTTCCTAAGGGCATTGTTGTAAAACATGTCGAAACCGTTGTTCAGTACCAAGCAGTAGGCTCTGCCAATACGTTAATGGGGATACCCCATGAAGTAACATACTATACCTTTACGGAATCAGCCGCTCACTTATTGTCTTTGGTTGCGAACGTTCCCATTACGTATGTGAAGAATGCAAGGCTTGAAGAGTTCATTCAGCAACCCGAAGGCAATTGCATTACAATTGGCGGTTCCCCCGATAATGCACGAATCCTTGTGTCGCCATATTATCTTGATAACAGCAAAGGCGGGCAGGATTATGACCTCTGGTTCCGCGAATTCTCGCACGAAGTGGGACACATTAAGCAGATTGCGCGCGATAAGAGCCTGACAAAGTATTTGCTTAAAACAATAGCAGGTTATATTAAGGCAGGCAACCACGATGATGCTTCTCGCGAAATAGAGGCTGAGCAAGGGAGTGATACTTTTAATACTTTCCGTCGCTTCGTTAAGACACACTTCAAAGCATCTGTCGAGAATTTGTTTAAGAATGATAAACTGGATGAGAAAGACAAAATCGAGCAAATCAATAAATGGTGGAATGAATTCAAAAAACAGACAAACAATAAAAAAGGTTCTTCCGTTAAATGGATAGATTTGTACAA
>NZ_KV815041.1:0-9729 GCF_001814145.1 Prevotella sp. HMSC073D09
GAAGTATCAATACGGCGAATTTTGGATGCTTACATTCAATCTTAAAAGTGCGTAAAATCACCTACAATTAATTCGTTTTGCGAACATAAAGAACTTTTCTTAGTTAAATAGCTTTAACGCTAATGATTTACAGTCGGTTAGTTTCTTGATTTACATCAAAAAGCACTATATTTGCAGATGAAACCAGAAAACATCCCAGAATATGACAAAGACGTTACTAACAATATTATTCACAACCGCCCTAATGATGGGCAACCCACTGACTTCGAGGGCTGCTGCTGCACTCGAAACCATTGATAACGACTATCAAAATGTCGTCATCAGTGTTTCGGAGTCTACCATTCACGTGTCGGGAGCAGCGGGGCAGATGCTCGCCGTCTACGACTTGGCCGGTATGAGGGTGGCCTATTTAAAGATAGACAGTGCCGAGAAACATTTCGATTTGGGGCTGCCAAAAGGCTGTTACATCGTTAAAGTGGGCAAGATGGTGCGTAAAATAGCCGTCAGATAACACTCCTTTCGGGTAAGTTTGCCTGCCTGGCGAAGGTGGAAATGACAGCGATGCTAGCTCCAACGGGCGTTGGTGCAAGTTTCACTCCATCAAAATTCTAATTAGTTTTCCGCAAGCCTGCAACGACATGCGCAATAAGCATAAGGACAAAGAATGTCAACAAGCCGCAACAATCGTAGGCGGCCTTTCAATGAAATACATTTTAGAGTTAGGTAAGTCCTCTTCTAATTTTTTAATAGGTAAGTTCTCTTCTACGGTACTTTTCGTTTGTCTCGTTCTCGTGGCTTGTCACGAGAAAGGCCATGTTGAACGGCCTATACCCTCGCAAGAAACTATCGGCCAATGGGCAGAACAGGCATATAAGCTCAACATCAGCGACATCAAACGGCAACTTGCCTTGCTGGTTAGAGCCGACCGTGACACGCTTGTGGCCGATTCGCGCACCCGCCGTTACTATCGCGACGGAGGAAACCTGCTTTGGATAGACCGGTTTGGGCTAGATAAACGTGCAGACAGCCTATTGGCCTACCTTAATACGGTAGAAGAAATGGGGTTTAGCAAGCGGGTGTTTGTGGTAGAACAGATAGAACGCGACTTGCAACGCATTCGAACACTCGATGTAGACTCTGGCATTCGCGATGTTAACCGTGTGATGGCACGCCTTGAATACAATCTTACCAAAGCCTTCTTGCGCTACACGGCAGGGCAGCACTTTGGTTTCACCAACCCCACGCGTATATTCAACAACTTGGACATACGTGAACAAGACTCTGTTCGAACTACTTACCGCGGTTTGTTCGACATCCCTGTTAAGCGGCCCACAAAAGACTTTTACACAACAGCCTTGCGTAAGGTATATAACGATTCGGTTGATATTTTCTTACGCCAGGCGCAGCCACAAAACGCGCTCTATGCCCTACTGATAAAGCATTTTAAGGGTAAAGACCTGTCGGAGGCCGACCGCATAAGGCTGCTCTGCAACGTTGAACGCAGCCGTTGGCGACAAACCGACTATCCGCAAAACCACCGAAAGTACGTGTTGGTCAACGTTCCCTCGTACCATCTCGACGCCATAGAAGGCGATAGCGTACTCACTATGCGTATGGCCTGCGGCACATTAGACACCAAAACGCCCCTGCTAAACAGCCATATTATGCGTATGGACGTTAATCCGCAATGGATTATTCCTCGGAGCATCATTAAGAAAGAGGTTGTTGGCCATGCAGGAAACCCCGATTATTTTGAGCGACACCGCTATTTTATACTCAACCGCTCGTCGGGAAGGCGTGTCGACCCCGCCAACGTGTCGGCCGGCATGCTGCTTAACCCCGACTATTTTGTTATTCAAGAGGGCGGCGAAGGCAATTCCTTGGGCCGCGTGGTGTTCCGTTTCAACAACAATTTCTCAATTTTCATCCACGACACCTCGTCAAAATGGGCCTTCGACCGTGGCAGCCGCAGCGTGTCGCATGGTTGCATACGTGTTCAAAAACCTTTTGAACTGGCTGTTTTCTTGCTCAATAAGAAAGATGGGACTTTGATTGATAAGATAAAGTATTCTATGCAGGCCGACTTGTCTAAGCCCAAAGAAGGCGAGGAAAAACGTACGCGCGTAGACTATCGACGATTAGTTAATAGTGTGAAAGTGAACCCCAACGTTCCGCTTTTCATTACTTATTACACCCTTTATCCCGACGTTAAAGGTAAGATGCATACATACGCTGATGTATATGGTTACGACAAGGTGCTTTATCGCTACCTTCGCAGTTTCTCCATTTAGTTTCGGCGCATATTGTCTTCTCACCTTGTTTATCGGCACTTAAAACATTCTTGACAGTTATTTTAGCCCCTATGGCTTAATGATAGAATTAGACGAACAACGTTTGTTGCAGCGTTTGGCCGACCCAGCCACTCGTCATGCCGCTTTCCAAGACTTGGTAAAGGCTTATGCCCAGCCGCTTTATTGGAAGGTAAGACGCATGGTGCTTGTGCACGAAGATGCCGACGACCTGGTGCAAAACGTGTTTCTTAAGGCTTGGAACGGGCTGGATAACTTTAAGCAGCAGGCTAGACTGTCCACGTGGCTGTACCGAATAGCCATTAACGAGGCTCTCGACTTTCTTCGAAAGCAGAAAAACGCCACCACGTTGCAATCGTCTGCCGACCTTACTTTGGCCCAACAGCTTATGGCCGACGATTACTTTGATGGCGATGCCACCCAAGCCCGCCTGCAAGAGGCCATTGCCGAGTTGCCCGAAGTGCAGCGAACGGTGTTTAACCTGCGCTATTTCGACGAAATGAAATACGAGGAAATTAGCGTTATTCTCTCAACTAGCGTTGGCGCATTGAAGGCTAGTTATCATTTAGCCGTAAAGAAATTAAGGAAGATAATGGATGTGGAATGAGGGGTTGAAACCATGTTTTGAAGACTAGCCTGAATAGTAAGAACAATTTCAATGTTTTCCTACCAAGAAGAAACGCCTTTTGAACAGTTCCAAACCTGAATGGTAAGAACAATTTCAATGTTTTCCTACCCCCAATGCTTGCAAGGAGTGTGTATGAAGTTATTATTGCGCCACAGCGGGGAATTATCAGAAATCACCTTAAAAAGCACCTTAAAGTGGAGGCACACATCCGAAGATAAAGGATTTAAAAAAGTTTGTACCAATGAGAAGTCTACTTATCTTGTTTATGGCAATCTTACTTGTTTCGTGTGAATGCCATTACGAGACTTTTAGGATTGATAATGTCGTCATGCAGCCGATAGTCTTTACCGATTCGCTGGTAAATGGGAAAAAATACTTTGTTATCAACTTCATTACAAGCTGGACCGGAACTAAACCAGTGCTTTTCAGTGGTGGCATAGAGCCTGGTTTGAAGGGCATAGACGAGAAAGTCAAGTCTATTGAAGTACGCACACGGTCAGGAAAACTCATCTCGCCCTGTTTCAAGGGTTGGGAAACGGATATGTATGGCTTAATCTCCAATCAGGAGGAGAGCCCAGGCTACTACTCTTCCCTTAACATAGCGTCGCTTGTCCGCTCCATAAACAAAGGCGAAAGGCAAAGTGTAGGGATGAGAATTTGCATACCTCGCCTTTTTTATTTGTCTTCTAATGACGAGCCATATACCATCACTATAAAATTTAGAGAGAGGCAAATCACATCGAAAGTGATTCAAAAGGAGATGGTTTATTGTGCCGAATAAACATTATCAGACCTTTCTTAATTTCGTTATGTATAAGGGCGAGTAACTGAATGAAACAAGGAACGAAATTAGCTTTACTCAAAGAAATTGTCTTGACTTTTAATATCTCTACAAATAGAGCAGTTTATTACCTTTGTGCTGTAAAACCAAGATAAACACCCCACTCATGTACGAAGTGCTGGACTAAGATACAAAAGACCTAAAGTTTTGCACCATTTGTCTGTGGCAAAACGTGGTTATGCCTCAAAAAGTAACCTAGTGAGCATTCTTTCAACACATTCTTTACAAGTTGAAAGCATCTTTCCAGTGGCGCATAATGAGGAAAAAGTAAAGCGCAGTTCTTTATGTTTCTTATGTTCTTATGTCAGAATGAACGTATTTATGTTAAGACACGAGAAAAGAACGTTTTCGTTAGGCCAAACGAACAATGTCGAGCTTGCTCGAAGATTGTCATGGCGAGAAAACGCACTTTTAGAGAAACAAGAAAAGAATGATTAACTCGTTCACTTATCCACCCGTTAACTTATCAACTGGTTAACTCGTCAATTTGTTAACTTGTCAACTGGTTAACTCGCCAACCCGTTAACTTGTTAACTGGTTAACTCGCCCACTTGTTCACCTATCCACCCGTTAACTAACCAACCGATGTAATCTTTTCAGCGAGAATTTTAACACTATGAGTGCCCTTTTTGTCCACCAATCGCTCACCTTGCCGCAAAAAATCGATTCTCGTGAAGGTTTGTTTTGATGCAAAAAGGGGTTAGTCTGTGAATGCGACAAACTGAATTTTTATTTAAAAACGCCACCATCTGCACCAGATTTAGTGCTATTTGCCGCTAAATGCAAGGTAGAATGGTGCAAAACGCAGTGTGTTTTGG
Organism: Prevotella sp. HMSC073D09; assembly: GCF_001814145.1. Lineage (NCBI taxonomy): Bacteria > Pseudomonadati > Bacteroidota > Bacteroidia > Bacteroidales > Prevotellaceae > Prevotella > Prevotella sp. HMSC073D09. Next base: position 4,597 of record NZ_KV815041.1, read on the forward strand.
TGCTAAATACAATGCGTTTTGCCGCAAAATGCAGTGCGTTTTGATGCTAAACGCAACGTAAAATGGTGCTAAACGCAGTGCAAAATGCTGCTAAATGCAAGACGAAAAGCATAAAAATACACTGAAATGGTATAAACAAAACCTTTCTGAACCATTAGATATATGGCTGAAAATGGCAAAATAGCTGTTAAAAAGCAGGTTTTTGGGGGTTAAAAGCGAGTAATTGGGCTTGAGAAATTACGAGCCTTCAGCCAAACTAGAAAGGCCAAATGGTGCAAAATGCAGGTTTTTCTCTTAAAAACAGACAAGGCAGAAGGGGTAAAAGGCCATAAATAGTGGTGATTTGCCTACTTTTGGGCTTGTATTTTCGCTAAAACGGGGCGGAAATTAGAACGATATTGTAAAATAAAAGATGGTAATTTAAGATTTTGTGTTAATGAATTTTTGAGTTAATGCGTCTTGGGCTTTCTGAGTTGGTGAGTTGTGGAGTTAATGAATTTTTGAGTTAATGAGTTTTGGAGTTGATGAATTTTTGAGTTTTTCAGTTGGTGAGTTTTGGCGTTTGGGGGTTGGTAAGTTTTTGAGTTGATGATTTCTTCAATTTGTAAGTTGTTGTATTTGGGAGTTGTTGGGTTTTCGTGAGGTGTTGGGCTCTCGTGGGAGTGTGGCTAGTGAGTTAATTCTCCCTACACTTTGTATATGCGAGGATTATTTATCTTGTGTTATTTTGATTAATGGTTTTCAACTACTCGAGTACATATACAATTGTGGCCTAGACCTCCAAACCGAGTGGGTGTTCCTGGTGATGAAACTGTACAGAAACTGTTTCGGCACGATTGGCAATGAGAAAGAACGCGATAGTTAGGTAGAGAATTTTGTACGTGATGCAATGATACAGCCCACAAAGTGGCACCAAACGGCCGACATGCCTTACAAACGAATGGTATAAGGGTCTAGATTAATATTTCAATAGATGGATTCCTGTGGTTATAACTCATGTTCGGACAATGTGGCGTACGTGTTCTTTGCAATTCATTTGATTGCCGATTTTGCAGACAAAAAACAATTACAACAGCTGCTTTCGACGGTATCCTAATTGTATGCTGGTAAAGTCGTCATGTGGATTTATTATTATTGGAGAACCTTCTTCTGTTTATAAATCCTAGTTAGGGTTAATTGCAGTTAATTTTCGAATGGTGCTGTGTCTGTAACAAAAGAATTTTCTAACTTTGAAATTTATTGAAGTTTTTTACGAAAAAACTAAAAAAGCGAAGATGGCCCATATCTTGGGTGGAACAACAACAGTAATGGTAGAAGTTGGTGTAATAACTGAAAATGAATGCCCAGAAGGGCAGGTAGGAAAGGGTAAGCCTATTATAGTCACAATCCCTGATGATGATAAGAAGGACGTCTCAAAATTAATTGAGGATTAAGTCAGTGAACAGGATCGTTATTGATAAGTTTGGAAGAACAAAACAGCACTCTCAATCACTAGTGGAGAGAAAATGTTATTTCGTTTTAATATAATATTATCATGAGTGTAAGGAAAGTAGAATTGACATTCTTAGCATTTCTTATGTCAGCGGGGCAATTTATTGGCCATTCTCAACAATGCCAAAATGTTCTTATAACGCCAGAGAATACAGATAGTATAGCTGTAGTCCTGGCTGAAATTTATGGGCTTGATCAAGGAGTTAGAGCCTCTTCTCTCTATTCATTAAGGATGAGAAAAGATGTAAGAGAGTATTTGGTAAAAATAGATTCTATCAATTTTCATAGAGCATACCAATTAATATGTAAGTATGGTTGGGTTTCTTCCAAAAGATTAGGCGCTAAGTATAGGAGACTTGAATGTATTGATGCAGCTCTTCCTGCTGTTTTTCTTCATAATTGTCGATATTTGTCAGATGTTTCTGTTAGGAACACGTTATCCAAAGAGGTCAAGAAAAAGAATCTTTCACCTAAAACTTATATGTTAATATTAGACAAATATTATGTGGTGTGCGAAAAACGAACTCTTTTAAATTCTGTTTTTAAGCAATGGCTAGACTTTCCATACGTTAAGAAAAAAGATAAGTCCGAATCTGACAGCATTATGGAGAGCATAGGCCAGCCATTATTACCCGATAGTGTTTTCAAGTAAGATGATATTAATATTAACTTCAGAATCTTGCGGCCTTTCTCGTCTTGAAATTGTAAACTGGGTCGAGTGTTATAAGTCTAACTATCTTGTTGTCAAAGGTGAAAGTATTGTAAGGGAGACCGTTGGCTTTACTTATAGTTCGCTAGAAGGTATCATATACAAAGGAGGAACCTCTCCGTAAACAAGTTTCGGCTGTTTACTATAGGCGCTGGGTGTTCCCAAGCGAGTTTAATCTTTGCCAAGATAAAATCCTTAATCGTTCTTAAGTTTCAGACTTATTTAATGAGGCGATAGAAATCCGTAATCTGTTGTTTTAGGAGTTGAAAGATGCCAAATGGTATCTCCCCAAGTTACTGCTGTAAATAAGTTGCAATTAAACAGATGAGCAATGCGAAATAACGGCACAAAAAAGAGGTTGGTGCAGGATGCTACCAACCTCGGAATGTGATTTTGACAATCTCAAAATCGAATTAAGTGTTCGCAAATTTAGGCCTTATAATCGAATAAACCAAACTTTTCGGATATTTTTTTTGTATTTTAACGTAATAAATCGTAAAGACAAACGTTTGCAAAAGAATTTTCGTTTGCCTTCGGTTCACGCCACCACTCCGTCCACACTACCAATTTTCACCCATATTATGTCCCTCCTTCCTTGCCTATCTCACTCTTTTTTAGTTACTTTGCACACTACAAGCATCACTAGCAACAACTTTAAAATACAACAGAACGATGAAGAAACAAACTTTATGCGTACAGGCAGGATGGGAACCCAAGAACGGCGAACCTCGCGTACTGCCCATTATTCAAAGCACGACTTTCAAGTACGACAACACAGAAGAGATGGCCATGCTTTTCGATTTGAAGAAAGAAGGCTACTTCTATACACGCTTACAAAACCCAACCAACGACGCTGTTGCGAAGAAAATAGCCGCATTGGAAGGTGGCGTGGCGGCAGTTCTCACATCGAGCGGACAAGCCGCCAACTTCTATGCCGTGTTTAACATCTGCGAGGCGGGCGACCACTTCGTTACTTCAAGCGAGATATACGGCGGAACGTTCAACCTCTTTGCAGTAACGCTTAAAAAGCTTGGCATCGACTGCACGTTTGTTCATCCCGATGCCTCGGATGACGAGATACAGGCTGCTTTCCGCCCCAACACCAAGCTGCTCTTCGGCGAAACCATTTCAAATCCCAGCTGCGCAGTGCTAGATATTGAAAAGTTCGCACGCATTGCCCACCGCAATGGCGTACCCTTAATTGTGGACAACACCTTTGCCACGCCCATCAATTGCAACCCCTTTGAGTGGGGATGCGACATCGTTACCCACTCTACAACGAAATATATGGACGGACATGCCACCTCTGTTGGCGGCGTTGTGGTGGATAGCGGCAACTTTGACTGGGAAACGAACGCCGAAAAGTTCGCCGGATTGTGCACGCCCGACAGCTCATACCACGGCCTGACCTACACCACGGCCTTCGGAAAGATGGCTTATATCACGAAAATGGTGGTTCAACTGATGCGCGACCTCGGCTCGATACCTAGCCCACAGAACGCTTTTCTGCTAAACATCGGACTTGAAACGCTACACCTACGCTTGCGGCAACACTGCGAGAACGCGCAGAAAGTGGCCGAATACCTGCATAACGACCCGCATGTGGCATGGGTGCATTACTGCGGATTGGAAGACGATGCCAACCACGAAAAGGCCAAAAAGTACCTACCCAACGGCTCGTGTGGCGTGCTTTCGTTCGGTTTGAAGGGCGACAGGGCCACTGCCGTGAAGTGGATGGACGCGTTAAACATGATTGCTATCGTTACGCACGTGGCCGATGCACGCACCTGCGTGCTGCATCCTGCCAGCCATACACACCGACAACTGTCTGATGAACAACTTCGCGAGGCTGGTGTTACACCCGATCTCATCCGCCTTTCGGTGGGCATCGAAGATGTGGGAGACATCTTGGCCGACATCAAACAGGCGTTGGAAAAGCTGTAACGCCCTTGCAACGCTACGTTAAGTGTGCGTTGAAAAAAGGGAAAAGGAGCATGGAAAGTGTGGCTAACCCATATTGTGAACAGGGTTTGCGCACTTTCCCCACCTGTCAGCAAAACGAAAAAGCAGGTATAGTTGGTAATTTGTGAGCAGGTAATCTTCTGTTTCCACCCAATTATCAGCAGACCTCTATAATAAGAAAAGAAATTAATTAGTAGCCTCTCCCTATCGATTAACAAAACATTTAGGGTGAGTGTATTTCGAAGTTTTTCAAACGCCTAGACATGAACATCAAACTTGAAAAGGGAATAAACAAAGACAATGCCTCGCTTTTATGTAAGTGGTCTAATGAACAAGGAAAAGCGTTTCAGGAGCAATGGATGGGTCCCAAAATCTCTTATCCGTTGAGTTATGGTAAAATAAAGGACCTCGAAAATGTATTTTCCATATTCAATAATGGGGAATTTGTCGGAATGATACAAGAAATACAAATTGGCAAAGACAACATACACATAGGCAGATTTGTAATAAATCCTCAAAAAACAGGATTGGGTTTAGGCACAGAGGCACTAAAAAGGTTTGTAGATTTCATTTTTAAGGATGACAATATTGAAAGTATTTCTTTGACAGTCTTCGACTTCAACCAAAATGCAAAGAAACTCTATGAGAAACTTGGCTTTGAAATCAACGAGATAATTGAAGTCCCAAAGCTGAAATACATTATGAGACGGCACAGATAGGTTATGTCGGTTCGGTATAAAAGCCATAAAGAACAAACCAATAAAAAGAGGAAGTGCCAAGACTGCCGCATCCTCTTCTTGTACAAGCATTTTTTAATGCGAGGTGTGGATAAACAAGTTTGTTCGTCTACTATCTTGCAGATAATGAGCCAAGTTTGCAAAAAGCAAATACAAGATCTATACATTGAACAGTGTTATAGGCCTATTGTTCTATACTGTGTAAGCATCCAATATTCGCCGTCTTTTTCCGAT
>NZ_KV815042.1:0-244 GCF_001814145.1 Prevotella sp. HMSC073D09
TTAAGTACGTTTCTGTTGTTTGTTTCTTGTAACGACAACAGGAGAACTTCGCATATCAGCAATAAGCAAGAAATAAAGGAATCTCCTGTTTCGGATGCCAAAGAACAGAAAACGGGTAAAGACAATCAATCTTTACGGGTAAAGAAGTATGCACATACGGTAACGGGCACGAAAGAAATAGAAAGGGAAAGGGGGACAAGGACAAATAACAGAAACCATGTGTCCAAGCGTTTGCAAGATTTTC
>NZ_KV815043.1:0-251 GCF_001814145.1 Prevotella sp. HMSC073D09
TTTCCTCGGCCTTAGTAGTTGCCGACTTAACTTGTTTGGGCTGATTTCGTTTCTTATTCTTTCCCTTCCCACCTTGTGCGTTGGCATTAAGGCAGGCCAAACACATCGCCATTACAAGCCATAGCTTGCAACGAAATACGGAATGAATGCTCATTGTTCGCATAACTCCCTCCTTTGGTTTATTATTGTTTCAACTACGATTATCGCTTAATAAGGATTGTCTACCAGCTCTTTGCAAGTTTTCTATCCTT
>NZ_KV815044.1:0-489 GCF_001814145.1 Prevotella sp. HMSC073D09
TTTGATGCTAAACGCAAGGTAAAATGGTGCAAAAAGCAATGCAAAATGCAGCTAAACGCAAGCCGAAAAGCATAAATATCCGCCGCTATTGTATAAATAAAACCCTTTCGAGCCACGAAAAACATAGCTGAAAGGGGCAAAATAGCCGTTAAAAAGTAGGGTTTTGGGGGCTAAAAGTGGAAAATTGGAGTTGGAAAAACACGAGTTGGCAACCAAACTAGAAAGGCAAAATGGTGCAAAATGCAGGTTCTTTGCTTAAAAATAGACAAACGGGAAGAAGTGAAAAGCAAGAAAGAGTAGTCATTTCCCTACTTTTTAACCAAGATTTTCGCTAGAACGGAGCGAGAATTTGAGGCCAATTGTAAAAAAAAATAATAAGGATTTAAGTTGGCGAGGTGATGAGTTTCCAAGTCGATAGGTTGATAAGTTGGAAAGGTTTTGAGTTAATGAGTTTGTAAGTTGGAAAGGTGGTGAGGTGATGGGTTTGTA
>NZ_KV815045.1:0-3201 GCF_001814145.1 Prevotella sp. HMSC073D09
TTAGTTAGATATTTACTGAATATCCCTATTTATACGCAAAGGTACAAAAAATATGAATAACAAATTTTGGTTTTAAGCCTTTTTTACTACCTTTGCGCTGTTTTCAGCGTATAACGTTTATCTTTAAATACAACGCTCATTATATTAATATAGAATGGCAACAGGCGCAGAAAAAGGCTCTAATGCCCCTACCCTACGTCTTTGCCACATTAAACAATCATACAAAATGGTGAAAGTAACCAAAGAGGCAGCTTTAAGCTATCATCAGAGTGGACGCCCTGGAAAGATTGAAGTGCGGCCCACCAAGCCCTATCACACCCAAACAGACCTTAGCTTGGCCTATTCGCCTGGTGTGGCTTATCCTTGTCTCGAAATACAAGGCAATCCCGACGACGTGTACAAATACACCGACAAGGGAAACCTCGTGGCCGTTATCAGTAACGGAACGGCTGTACTGGGATTAGGCGACATCGGTGCGATGAGCGGCAAGCCTGTGATGGAAGGGAAGGGATTGCTGTTTAAGATATATGGTGGCATCGACGTGTTCGACATCGAACTAGCCGAGAAAGACCCTGAAAAGTTCTGTGAAACGGTTGAGCGGATTGCCCCAACCTTTGGCGGCATCAACCTAGAAGACATCAAGGCACCCGAATGTTTCTACATCGAAGAACGACTTAAACGAACGTTAGACATCCCCGTGATGCACGACGACCAGCACGGAACGGCCATCATTTCGGCCGCAGGACTGAAAAATGCGCTCGAAGTGGCTGGTAAAGACATTAAGAAAGTGCGCATTGTGGTTAATGGTGCAGGGGCTGCGGCCATTAGTTGTACCAAGCTTTATCTTGCCCTTGGTGCGCAAAGAGAGAACGTGGTGATGCTCGACTCGAAGGGAGTTATCACCACCGACCGCGAGAACCTTAACGACCAAAAGGCACTTTTCGCCACCGAACGTCGCGACATACGTACATTGGAAGAGGCAATTAAGGGTGCCGACGTCTTTGTCGGCTTGTCTAAGGGTAACATTCTCACCCAAGATATGGTACGTTCGATGGCAGATAGGCCCATTGTGTTTGCCTTGGCCAATCCTGTTCCCGAAATATCCTACGAAGATGCGATGGCGTCACGCCCCGATGTGCTCATTTCAACGGGACGTTCCGACTATCCCAACCAGATAAACAATGTTATTGGTTTTCCTTACATCTTCCGCGGTGCACTCGACGTACACGCCACAGCCATCAACGAAGAAATGAAAATGGCTGCTGTGCATGCGATTGCCGACTTGGCCAAACAGCCTGTTCCCGATGTGGTTAACGACATCTATCGTGTTAACGACCTAACTTTCGGACCGCTCTATTTCATCCCCAAGCCCGTAGACCCACGCCTTATCACCGAGGTTTCGGCTGCTGTGGCTAAGGCTGCGATGGAAAGTGGTGTGGCAAGGAAAAGCATAACCAATTGGGATGCGTATAAAAACAGCTTGATGCAGCTGCTTGGCCAAGAGACGGTGTTTACAAGAAAACTGCACGATACGGCTCGTTTGCAACCCCAGCGCGTGGTATATGCCGAGGGCGGACACCCAAGTATGATGAAAGCTGCCGTGCAAGCCAAGGCCGAAGGTATCTGTTTCCCTATACTATTGGGCAACCCCGACCGCATTAACCGCCAAGCGCAACGCCTAAAACTGGACCTTAGCGGAATTAAAATTATCGACATGCGTGCTGATAAGGAGCAAGGCCGGCGTGCAACGTACGCCAAACACCTTGCCGAAAAGCTGGCACGCAAGGGCTATACATTCCAAGAGGCCTACGACAAGATGTACGAACGCAACTATTTTGGCATGATGATGGTTGAACGGGGCGATGCCGACGCATTTATCACGGGGCTATACACCAAGTATTCAAACACCATTAAGGTGGCCACAGAGGTAGTTGGCGTTCGCGAAGGTTTCCATACGTTCGGCACCATGCACGTTGTTAACTCGCAAAAGGGTACATACTTCATCGCCGACACGCTTATCAACCGCCATCCCGACAACAATTTCCTTGTTGACATTGCTCGTTTAAGTGCCAACACCGTTGAGTTTTTCAATGAAAAACCCGTAATGGCGATGATTAGTTACTCTAACTTTGGCACTGACGAGATTGGCAGCCCGCTGAAAGTTCACGAGGCGGTTGAAGAGCTGCATGCTAATTATCCCAACTTGGTTGTTGACGGTGAGATGCAAGTGAACTTTGCACTGAATAGGGAAATGAGGGACGAGAAGTACCCCTTCTCTAAGTTGAAAGACAAGGATGTAAATACCCTTGTCTTCCCAAACCTTAGCAGTGCTAACGCTAGCTATAAGTTTTTACAGGCCCTTAACCCCAAAACCGAAATTATCGGACCAATTCAAATGGGGCTAAACCGACCTATCCACTTCACCGATTTCGAGGCATCTGTTAGGGATATAGTTAATGTAACGGCTGTTGCCGTAGTAGATGCCTGCGTAGACAAAATGAAAAGGGCTGGTAAAGCTAAGCGATAAGGAAGGTGTCATGCACCATACAGCTAAGTTGCTAAGCAATAAATAGGGCATGTTGCACACAACCGCTGCCTTGTTGTCTTTATAGTTGCATTTATTAGCAAATACACATCAATTAATGTAGCACGCTATTTCCGCATTCGGAACATAGCGTGCTATATTTTTTTTACCAATGGCAAAGTTGAAAAGATGGCTGCATCGATTAACTTGTTGACTATACCACTCACCTTGTCAACTCGTTAACTAGCCCCATGTCAACTCGTAAACTGGTTACCTGCGTTTCCATGGTGCTGTCTCCGTTGGATGTAAATTGCATGACTGCAACTGCTCGCGAGGTTGTCGTAAGCTTACGTGTTTCTCGTGCCGTTGCCAATGCGCTTGTATACGGCAAAATCTTTTTTGTCTAGTTTTTAGTAAGGAATTTAACATTATGAGTACCCTTTTTGTTCACCAATCTCCAACCTTGCCGCAAAAAATCGATTCTCGCGAGGGTTGGTTTTGATGCAAAAAGGGTGTAGTTGCAAATGCTGGCAAAATGAATATTTATGTCAAGCAACCGACATTTACACCAGTTTTTGGGCTATTTGTCGCTAAATATAGTGCAATATGCCGCTAAACGCATTGCAATATGGTGCAAAACGTAGTGCGTTTTGATGCTAAATGCAAGGCAAAATGGT
>NZ_KV815045.1:3301-16866 GCF_001814145.1 Prevotella sp. HMSC073D09
GCGTTTTGATGCTAAATGCAAGGCAAAATGGTGCAAAATGCAAGGAAAAATGGTGCAAAATGCAGTGTGAAATGCTGCTAAACGCAAGACGAAAAGCATAAAAATACGCCGAAATGGTATATGTATAACCTGCTCGAACCTTTAGAAACATGGTTCAAAGGGGTGAAATAGTCGTTAAAAAGGTGGATTTTGGGGTCAAAAAGAGGTTAATTAGGTTCGAAAAATCATGAGCTGACAGCCAAACTAGAAAGGCTAATTGGTGCAAAATGCAAGTACTTTTCATGAAAATGGACAAAACAAAGGGAGTGAATAACCAGAAATGGTGGTTATTTACCTACTTTTTGACCCATTTTTTCGCTAGAACGAGGCAAAATCCTGAGTGCTTTTGTAAAATAAATAATAACAATTTAAGATTTTGAGTTGGTGAGCTTATAAGTTTATGAGTTCTTAGGTTTATAGGTTTATGAGTTATTAGGTTTATGAGTTCTTGAGTTAATAAGTTTGTGGGTTCATGAGTTAATAAGTTTGTGGGTTCATGAGTTGATAAGTCTGTGGGTTCATGAGTTGACAAGTTTGTGGGTTCTTGAGTTTATAAGTTTATGAGTTCTTGAGTTTGTAAGTTGATACGTTGATATATTCGGGAATTATTGAGTTTTCTTGAGTAAATAAGCTAGTGATTTGTAAACAAACGGCCTATAACAGCCCACCTACAAATAAAGCCCCTATTGTGCGTTACCATAAGATGTAGCACAATAGGAGCCGTGCCTGTACACTAGCAAATACAAGCCAGTGGTAAAACCGAACTTAATTTTTTCTAAGGAGTTTTGTTCTCCACATTCGGGAACAGTGAACTATCTTAGCTGTAAGCGGTGCGTTTCAACATTGCCAGAACCGCGTATGTTCTTGTTCAGGTTCTTGGCCACACCTGCCAACTTAATTGTTCCAGAGCCAAACACCTCACAATTAACGTTTCCAGCATCGTTAAGGTTGGCCTCGATGTCACCGGAACCCTTAACGGAGAACTGCAATTTATCGGCTTTAAGGCGTTTGAAGTCGATGTCGCCCGACCCTCTAAGGCTCGCTTCTGCATTCACGCATTCCACAAATCCAAATTCAATGTCGCCCGAGCCGTTGATTGAAGCCACCAACTTATCGCAGATAATGTCCTTAAAATCAATGTCGCCAGAGCCATTGATAGATACCGTTAGCTGGTCTGTATCTACACGTCGGGCAGCCTTGAAGTCGCCCGAGCCCTTAATTTCTAGTTGCGTCAGGTCGGGAGAAGTGATGTAAATGTCAACATCATCACTTGACGTGAAGAACATTCGGCTTCTCTTAGCAGCCCTTTCTATATATAAGGTCTCGCCACTTACGCGCAGAACAACAGAAGAAACCTCGGCTTGTGGCCCCACTAGTTTCACCGTGTTGCTCTCTCCCTGCACAAAATGCACGTCGTAGGGAGTAGACATAACAATGCGTTTAAAATACTTTAAGTTCTGTTGGGTGGTAACTTTCTTCTTGTGGTTTCCGGCATAAGCCCGTGAAGAGGTGAACAATGCGCCAAACACGAGAACTGCCGAAGCAATTAACAAAATTCTTTGTTTCATTTCTACTGTCTTTTTATAACTTGATTAATACAATCTTATAGACGCATCTCAGCGTACTTTGGTTGCAAAGCTATGAAAAGAAGTGCGATAAACAGGCATGAAGGGGGCATAATTAACATTCAGAAAGCAAAGCGGCGGCGGTTTAGCGGGTTTAGAAACCTATTTTAACAACAAATGGCGGTTACCACAAAGTCTTTCGCATCATTTATACAAATTTACTAATCATAAGTCGAAGGCATTGCACATGATTACCAAAAAAAACGTAACTTTGCAGATAAGATGACCATCAGTAAAGCGAAAATAAAGTACATACGCGCCTTAGAAACGAAGAAACACCGTGATGCGGAAGGCGTTTTTGTAGCAGAAGGACCGAAGGTGGTGGGCGAATTGCTTGCCAAAACACCTGCAAAGTTGCTCGTGGCCACACCCCAATGGCAGCTATCTAATGCCGTGCAGGAGGATACAGAACTGATAACCGTCAGCAACGACGAGCTGCACAAACTCAGTTTTATGCAGGCTCCGCAGCAGGTTTTGGCCGTTTTCCCTAAGCTATTCGAGGGCGAAAGCACCACAGCGGACACCATTGAAACGAACGAACTGACCCTGATGCTCGACGGGATACAAGACCCTGGCAACCTGGGCACCATCATCAGGTTGGCCGATTGGTTTGGCATTCGCCACGTGGTATGCAGTAACGACACGGTAGATGTTTATAATCCCAAAGTGGTGCAGGCCACAATGGGCAGCATAGCCCGTGTTAAGGTGAGTTATACGCCGCTCGAACCCCTACTCGATGCCTTGCCTCCCTCGTTCCCTGTGTACGGAACCTTGCTCGATGGTGACAGCATCTACACGCAACAGCTTAGTGCAAACGGCATAATCGTGATGGGAAACGAGGGCAAAGGCCTTTCGCAAGGTGTGAGGAAACGCGTGACCCACCGACTTCTGATACCTAGTTTTAACATAGGAGAAGAACGCGCCGAAAGTTTGAACGTGGCAAATGCCACTGCCATCGTGTGCGCAGAGTTTAGAAGACAAGGCGCAATAGGGAAAGGTGAAAAGGTGGTTTAAGGTTGAAAAGGTGAAAGAGTGAAAAGGCGGTTTAAGGTTGAAAAGGTGAAAGAGTGAAAAGGTGAAAAGATGGCTGCGCCTACCAACTTGTTAACTAGACTGCTCAACTTGCCAACCCATCTACTCACCAACTCGCCGACCAGTGAACTTGTCAACTCGTAAACTTGTCAACTCTTAAACTCGTAAACTTGTGAACTTGTGAACTCGTCAACTAAATAAGAAACCCTTTAAAAAGATATAAACATGGAAACCGAACTCATTAAAGACAGGAGCCTATCTAGCTGCATAAAGACAGCCAACAACTTGCTAGGCGTTAACTTCGCCAAAACCATTAAGGGAACATGGTTACCAGCCTTGCTCTTTGCCATCACGACGGCATTGTTTGGCTTTTTTGCACTGCAAGAAATATCTGCCACTTCGCTAGGCAGCCCCTCTCCCACCATCCTATCATACGTACGAAGTATTGGTACGTGGGTGGTTAGCCTTGGTTTATGGGCTTATTTCTTCGCCTCGGTAATAACGCTTGTCAGCGAAAGCGGACTGAAACAAAACCTTCGCCGCTCGTTGGCCATCGTAGGTGTAGAGCTAATAGTTTACCTTATATTAATGGCCATAGGCTTTGTAGTGGTTAGAATGGTGGTGATGAGCCATCTTGGTAAGCCCTTTACCGCCAGCTTTATCACGCTTGTTTGTGCGGTAACAGTTGCATGGGTGTTGCTTATGGCGTTGATAATGGTGCCCTTTAAGTATGCGGAGATGCGCTACTTGCTCTCTCCTAATGGTAGTTTGCGCCGCAACCTGATAGCCTATTACGTGTCGGGAGTAAGAGGCGGTGGCCTCCTTATTGGCACAACCTTCTTTACGGTGTTGGCCTCGGCATGCCTTGGCGCGATTATTTTCTTGCCCACCTTTATTCTCTTGGGAGCTAGAACATCGTCGTTATTAGGCGAACTAACGATGAACGACCCTTCGGGACTGCCCCCTTATTTTAATGCGCTGCTCATTGGGTCGATTGTTCTCACCACTTTCATCTTCATGATTGTGGTGGCATGGAGCGTTTTTGTGTTCTATTATGTTTATGGTTCCATCGAACATCGTAGGCAAATGAAGAAACAAAAGCAAGCTGCAACCACCGAATAAGCTACTGAACACCATTGCATACAAAAAGCCCGGAAAGTGAACGAACACCTTCCGGGCCTTGTAGTTTTATTAAAGTCTAAGGATTAAAACTTAGAATTTGTAAACGATACCTGCGCTCATCACGGCTTGGTTGTAACCACTTACAATTTGGTATTTCACTTCGCCATTAAGATATAGGTCGTCTGTGAGGGCGAAATCTACACCACCGCCAAGGTTAACACCCAATCTACCATCCGAGGTAGAAACTTCTGCAGTAATGGGTTTCCCATATTTATCTATGCCTTCGTAACTTGTATAAGTTACTTTCGTGTTTACATAACCCAACCCCCCAAGAGGATATGCTGTAAACTTGTCGGTAATATTAAAGAGGTAATGCAGGTTGGCATTGAGATCCCAAAATTCCAGATTGTTCTTCTTGAAGTAGTAGTTAAAGTTACCATCAAGACGGAACTGCTCGTTAATGTCGTAACGAGCCCTTACGCCGATACCAAGATTAGACACGTCGGTTCCATACAAGGTGTGAACACCAACAGCAAACTGTGCAGACGCAAATGCACTTACCATGGCAAAAGCGGCCATTAAGAAAAGTTTCTTCATTTTCTCTATCGTTTTTAATGATTAATTTTTACCCCTACAAGCCATACGTTAGTAGGGCGTTCAAGGTGATAACATTCTCTGTTAAATCTATTCTGATTATCAATTTCTCTTTCTATCAGGGGGCAAAGATAAATAAAAAAAACATAACACACGTGTTTTCATGTAAAAAAAATAATTGTAATTATCGTGAAAAAGTATGATACTCTGTTCTGGAACTCTTCCGAATGTGCTGTGTTTAAAGGGAAAGTAGCACATGTAAAACTTCTTGTGCAATCAAACTTTCAGAACAATTTATTGGCAAACACCTTGCCAGCTGCTTGCAAAAGCACATCATAAACCGCCATTCTCCACGTAATAGCGCGTTATTTCGGCTTGCCAGCTGCTTGCAAAAGCACATCATAAAGCACCAGAATGGCCTGCGATAGGCTATTCTTCAAATAGTCGTCAAATTTATTTTGCCGTTTTATCAACTTGCACTACCTTTGCATCAACTTAAAGAACAAACGAAAATGACATATCCCATTGAAAGGGTTGCAACGCTTATCGGGGCGCAACGTCTAGGCAATGCCGAGGCGCACATCAGTTTTGTGCTCACCGATAGTCGCTCGCTCTGTTTTCCAGAAGAGACATTGTTCTTCGCTTTGAGGTCTAATCGAAACGACGGACACAACTATATATCCGAACTTTATCGTCGCGGTGTGCGCTGCTTTGTGGTAGAAGAAGTGCCTGCTCGCGCCGCGGAATTGTTTGGCGATGCCAATTTCTTACATGTTACTTCCACTCGGCAGGCCTTACAACGCCTTGCCCAACGCCATCGGGAGGCTTTTTCCATCCCCATTGTGGGCATAACGGGCAGCAACGGCAAGACAATGGTGAAAGAATGGCTATACCAACTGCTCTCGCCGCAAATGGTTGTTACGCGAAGCCCACGCAGTTATAACTCGCAAATTGGGGTACCGCTCTCTGTTTGGTTGCTCAACAGCCATTCACAAATAGGCGTTTTCGAGGCTGGCATCAGTCAAAAGGGCGAGATGCAGGCTTTACACGACATCATCAGGCCCAACATTGCGGTGCTGACAAACATTGGTTCGGCCCACGAAGAGAACTTCGATACCCCCGAAGAGAAGTGTCGCGAGAAGTTAAGACTATTCGAAGGAGCCGAGGTAATGGTGTATAATGCCGATGACGACGTGGTTACACGTGTGCTGAACGAAACAAACAACAAGGGCGAACGCCTGGCTTGGTCTACGAAAGCAACTGATGCAGCCATGTTTGTGGCCAAGATTGACAAGCAACCAACCCGTACCACCATACATTATATATATAAGGGAGGTGAGCCTGCAAGCTATTCGCTACCTTTTATAGATGATGCCTCGGTGTGCAATTCTATTGTATGTGCAACCATCTGCCTGCATCTTGGACTCGATGCGCACACCATAGACGAACGCATGAGACGGCTCGAACCCGTGGCTATGCGACTAGAAGTGAAGGAAGGGCTTAACGGATGCACGCTCATCAACGACTCGTACAACTCGGATATCAACTCGTTGGACATCGCTCTCGACTTTATGAACCGCCGCCCCGACCACAATGGGCAACAACGAACACTGGTGTTGAGCGACATCTTGCAAAGCGGACTGCCCGACGATGAACTGTATCGCGAAGTATCGGACTTAGCCGAACAACGCGGCGTGCAGAAATTTATCGGCATAGGTCCGAAGATTTGCGCCAACAAAGAAAGCATCGCGCTGGCAGAACGGCATTTCTTTGCCTCGGTAGAAGATTTCATACACAGCGATGTTTTTAAGGGATTGCGCAACGAGGTGGTGTTACTTAAAGGCGCACGAAGTTTTGGTTTCGACCAATTGACCGAACTCATGGTGAAGAAAGTGCACGAAACCACACTCGAAGTGAACCTTAACGCGATGGTAGATAACCTGAACTATTACCGCGCAATGATGCATCCCAATACCAAGTTGGTGTGTATGATTAAGGCAGACGGCTATGGTGCAGGAGCCGTAGAGATAGCAAAGACTCTGCAAGACCACCGCGTGGACTACCTTGCGGTGGCCGTAGCCGACGAAGGGGCAACGCTAAGACGCAACGGAATAAGCAGCAACATCATGATTATGAATCCCGAAATGACGGCCTTCAAAACCATGTTCGACTACGATTTGGAACCGGAGGTGTATAGTTTCCGCCTGTTGGAGGCACTCATTAAGGCCGCCGAGAAAGAGGGTGTAACGGGGTTTCCCGTGCATATCAAGCTGGATACAGGCATGCATCGCCTAGGGTTCGACCCCGAAAAAGATGTTCCGCGACTGATAGAACGCCTGCACAACCAAAACGCCTTGATACCCAAATCGGTGTTTTCGCACTTTGTTGGGGCTGATGCCGACCAGTTCGACAACTTCTCGCAACGGCAGTTTGAATGTTTTGATAAAGGTAGCAAGATGTTGCAGGCTGCCTTCGAACACCATATTTTGCGCCACATCGACAACTCAGCAGGCATCGAACATTTTCCGCAACGTCAGTTAGACATGTGCCGCTTGGGCCTAGGCCTATACGGAATCAACCCTCGAAACAACGCAATCATCAACAATGTGAGTACGTTGCGCACTACAATCCTGCAACTACACAAGGTTAAGGCTGGTGAGACTGTGGGCTATTCGCGCCGCGGAACGATTGAACACGATAGCGTGATAGCGGCTATACCCATTGGCTATGCAGATGGATTGAACAGGCGATTGGGCAACCGCAACGGCTATTGTTTGGTGAACAACCAACGAGCAGAGTATGTTGGCAATATCTGCATGGACGTAGCCATGATAGATGTAACGGGGATAGACTGTAACGAAGGCGATAGTGTGGAGATCTTCGGCGACAACTTGCCCGTAACGGTGCTGTCTGACGCGCTGCAAACCATTCCTTACGAGGTGCTTACGGGCATCAGCAACAGGGTAAATAGGGTTTATTTTCAAGACTAATAGTGCGTGTTCTTGGCGAGATGCAAGTGTGAGGGCGAGTTAATTGGTGGCTCTGCCTGTGCGCATACTAAGCTCGCCGCACATCATGCTTGCATATTCCACATATTATCACTACCTTTGCACAACTAGGCAATAGGTTCGCTTACGAGCGATTAAAAGGGAATCGGGTGAAAATCCCGAACAGTCCCGCTGCTGTAAGTAACCTTTACTGGCCACAAACATTGCGCCACTGAACTCTGTCAAGTGAAATTCGGGAAGGCGTTTGTGGTCGGGTTACAAAGTCAGAAGACCTGCCATTGCCATTTATCTTTAATTTAACCTCGAGGAAAGGTTATAAGATAAGAACTTGAAATATGCAGAGCGTACATTTCTTTTTGGCTTGTGCGGCGTTGTTCTTCGCTGCATCTGCTCATGGTCAGGATACAAAACGGCAGTTGGCATTAGACTCGGTACAACATGTACGCGAGGTTGTTGTCGTGTCTAAAAACACCTTTCGCGAGGTTATTCCCTCGCAAAAGCTAGATGGAGCCGTGCTTGAAAGGCTGAACGCACACAGTGTGGCCGATGCCTTACGCTACTTTTCAGGACTGCAAATAAAAGACTACGGCGGCGTTGGCGGACTGAAAACGGTTAACATACGTAGTATGGGCACCAATCACCTCGGCATTTTCTACGATGGAATTGAGCTGGGCAATGCTCAAAACGGACAAATCGACCTTGGACAGCTATCGTTAGACAACGTAGAGGAGATTACTTTATACAATGGACAGAAGAGTGCCATTTTCCAACCAGCAAGCGATTTCGGCAATGCGGGTTCGGTTTATATTCGTACACGCACGCCTCGTTTCGACATAAACAAGCCCTTTAACCTTAGATTTAAAGCTGGTCGCGCTTCTAGCGACACCTATCGGCTATCGGGTTTATGGGAAAACCGACTTAGTCAGGCCGTTAACGCCTCGCTTAGTATGGGCTATCTCACGTCTAGTGGTAAGTATCGCTTTCGTTATCTGCGCCACAACCAAGACCGCTCTGTGGCTTACGACACCACAGCCATACGCCAAAACGGAGACATTTGGGCATTAAGGGCTGAAGCAAACGTGCACGGCGTGATTGACCACGGCATGTGGAATTGGAAAGCTTACACCTATAATTCGCAACGCGGAATACCTGGGGCCATTGTTAACAACGTATGGCGGCGCGGCGAAAGGCAGTCGGACCATAATCACTTCTCACAATTGCGTTTCCAAAAAAGTTTCTCCGATGCTTTTTCCACGCAGTGGTTGGCCAAATACGCCTACTATCACACCCATTACGTCAATAACGACCCAACCCAACTGCCCGTAAACAACACCTACAAGCAGCAAGAAATATATCTGTCTACGGCCAATGTGTTGGAACTGATGCCCAATTGGTCGGTTAGTTTAAGTTACGATTTCAAGTGGAACAAGCTCGATTCGGATACTCGTCTCTTTGTTTTTCCCCATCGTTTCAGCAACTTTATCTCGTTGGCCACTGCCATAGATTATCGCCGCCTTAAACTACAAGCCTCGGTTTTGGGTACATTTGTCAAAGACCACACACGTACAATGGTAGACGAACCAAGCCACAGCGTGTTCTCCCCTGCCCTCTTCGTCAACCTCTATCCCTTTACCAGCAAGGCTTTCTCGTTTCGCGCCTTTGCCAAGAAAAGTTTTCGCATGCCCACTTTCAACGAGTTGTATTACACTGAGATTGGCAATGCGTTGCTAAAACCCGAAACGGCAGTGCAATATAACGTGGGGGCGGTATGGGAAAAAACATACAGAGCATCTTTAATACGTGGTTTTAGGCTGCAAGTGGACGGCTATTTCAACAGCATGAGCGATAAGATTGTGGCCTATCCCAAAGGTCAACAGTTTAGATGGACCATGCTTAACCTCGGCAAAGTGCATATCAAAGGCATCGACCTACAAGCCGAAACAACCATGCAACCATCGCCCGAACTTTCGTTTACGGGGCGTTTGCAATATACTTATCAGCAGGCAAGAGACGTAACTAACCCTTCCGACTCGTATTACAAGCATCAGATACCCTATATCCCTTGGCATAGTGGTTCGGCCATTGTTGGTGCAAACTACAAGCAATGGCAACTGAATTACAGCTTTATCTATGCAGGCAAACGCTACAACCAGCAAGAAAACATCGTATATAACTACATGCCGGCATGGTACACCAGTGATCTCTCACTTGTCTATGCCTTTAACTGGCAAGGGCTTAGATGCAAGCTAACGGCAGAAGTTAACAACCTTTTTGCCCAAGACTACGATGTGATACTGAATTATCCCATGCCTAAGCGCAACTATGCTATCTCAATAGACATCACCCTTTAACGTCCGCAACAACAATGAAACGATTTTCGCTCTTCTTTCTCGCATGTTTGATACTCGCGACGGTTAGTTCTTGTCGCGAAGACTTCTACATTATCCCCTCTCAAAACCAAGATACGGGAGTTGCGCCCACACGTGGAGACATTGTGGGCATGTACGTTTTGAATGAGGGAAATATGGGGAGCAACAAGGCATCGATAGACTTTTTGGACCTCGACGAGAACAAACCAACGGTGCATTACCACCGTAATATTTACTCGGAACGTAACCCCAACGTGGTGAAAGAACTAGGCGACGTGGGCAATGACATCAAAATATATGGCAACAAGTTATGGATTGTGGTTAACGTTTCCAACAAAGTGGAAGTGACCACGGCCGATAGCTGCAAGCGAATTACGCAGATTAATATCCCCAACTGCCGTTATTTGGCCTTTAAAGACGGCTTTGCCTACGTGTCTTCGTACGTGGGACCGGTGAAATTAGACCAAGATGTGCCTTTGGGAATGGTGTATAAGGTAGACACGGTGGACTTTAAAAAGAAAGATTCGGTGGTGGTTGGCTATCAACCCGAAGAGCTTTGCATTGTCGACAACAAGCTTTATGTGGCCAATAGTGGAGGCTATCGCGCGCCAAATTACGACAACACACTGAGCGAAATAGACCTTACTACCTTTAAGGAGATAAGGAAAATAAAGGTGGGACTAAATCTGCACCATTGCCAAGTGGACCATTATGGGCAAATTTGGGTAACATCGCGTGGCGACTATAACGATGTTCCATCGCGCATTTATTGGCTCTATAAGGGTCACAATCAGGATTACGAGGTGATAGACAGCATCGACACGCCCGTTTCGGGGCTTTCAATCGTTGGCGACTCCTTATATTATTATGGCTCGGCGTGGAACAATGCCACCAAACAAAACACCATCAGCTATGGACTTATAAACGTTAGAACCCACCAAACCATTGATACCAACTTGTTTTCCTCTCCCGAGGTGAAGTCAATCACCATGCCATACGGCATCATGGTGAACCCAATCGAACGCGACTTTTACTTGATGGACGCTAAAAACTATGTTTCGAGTGGCAGCCTTTTGCACTTTAAACCCGATGGGACACACGATTTCACTGTACAAACAGGCGACATTCCTGGGCATGCGACATTCGTATATAAGTAACGAGCTTTTCAATTTTTAGTTAATAGGCTTTGTGTGTTCAAGCCGATGAACACACAAGCTTATGCACTAAGAAACTCAAAGGCACAAAAACTAAAAAGCTTATAAGCTCAATAACTCACAAACTCATAAACTCACAAAATATGAAGAAAGCTTTACTTTTCGTGGTTGCCTTAACGCTAATAGGTGCAAAGGCCACCGCACAACAGTATTTCAAGCAGGGCGCGCCTAGTCAATACATCTACAAAGTTGTTGACTATTCGCCTGCTCCTGGTCAGTTTGTAAACACGATGCCTGCATACGAAAAAGGCGACGATACAGCCAAGATGGCACAGAAATGCACCGAGAGTCTGGCTAACAATAAGCGCGACCTGATTACGCTTGGTGCTTTTGGCGGTTCGGTAACCTTCCATTTCGACCATAGTGTGGCCAATATCGCTGGCAAAAAAGACTTATGTATTGAGGGCAACGCCTTTCAAAACAGCAGCGAACCTGGTATTGTAATGGTGTCGAAAGACGTTAACCGCAACGGCATTGCCGACGACCCGTGGTACGAACTGCGTGGAAGTGCTGATGATGAAAAGCCTAACAGGATGGTATATGGTTATGAAGTGACCTATACCTCCGCACCCATGCAAGACATTCCGTGGACAGATAACAAGGGCGGTAGCGGTAAAGTGGAGAGAAATGGGTTCCACCCCCAAGAGTATTATCCCTTATGGATGCCATCTAAAATCACCTATAAGGGTAGCCTTCTGCCTAAGAATGCCACACAAAACCCTGCTACAACCTTCTGGGAACTGCATGAATTTGCCTACGGATATGTAGACAACAAACCCAATACCGATAAAGATGCGAACAGCTTTGACATTGATTGGGCCGTAGACGAGAATAGAAAGCAGGTGAAACTCGACTTTATCGACTTCGTAAAGGTGTATAGTGCCGAGCAACAAATGGCAGGATGGCTGGGCGAAACATCTACCGAGGTGGTAGGAGCTGAGGATTTGCACTTGCAAGAGTCGGTTGCAACCATTGATAAGGCATTGAAAGAAAAGGTTGCAACGTTTGATGATGTGGATGTAGCACTAAATTCTGATGGTTATTATTTTGGTGCAAGCAGTGCAGACCGCGAGGCAAAGACTAGTTTGTACACAAGTGGCAACTATCGTTTTTCCGTTACCAACATTCCTAAATGGAATTCCTGGAACGACTTCTGCATCTCCAATCGCACAGCGACAAGCTTTAAAGACATCACTCCCGACCAATTTAACTCGTGCGTTGGACATGGTTACGACAACTCTGCCAATTATTGTGTGGCATACTTCTTTGACAAGTCAGCCCCCATTGAGGTGCTAGGCAAGCCCGAAGGCAACGTTGTTCGTGGACTATATGTAACCAATAGCGCATACACACTTAGCAGCATACTTAATGGTGATGGCATGTCGAAGGGGGCAACAGGTAAAAAAGAGTTTGAAAAGGGAGATTGGCTGTTGCTCACCATCTGGGGAACAAAGGCAGATGGCAGTGAAACGAAGGCCGAAGTGTACTTGGCCGACTATCGTTCGAGCAACTCTGCCGAGCATTATTACCTAGGTAATTGGCAGTGGGTAGACCTTAGTAGCTTAGGCGCAGTAAAAGAATTGCGGTTCTCTATCACAGGGTCGCGCCATAACGACTGGGGTTTGACAACGCCTTCATACGTTTGTCTCGACAATATTAACGGCACCAACGATGGTAAGAGCGGTAAAGTGTATCTCACAACAGGCATAGACAACTTGCCTACCGTTGATTCCGACAAGCGTGAAGTGGCTCGTTACACCATTGACGGCAAGCGTATCAATACACCTATAAAGGGCATCAACATCGTGAAATATGCCGATGGAACAACTAGAAAGATTGTGGTAAAATAAGCATTCGTAGTCGTTTTATAATCAAACAGAATTGGATTTGGAAAGCCATAAATGAAGCGTAGGCAAACAATACACCAACTTTTACTCCGCGTAAAGGCTTGTTAATGCCATACTGTACACATGTTGCATTCTTCTATCAGCTATTTTCCAAAAGCAGTTCTGTTTGACTATAAACAACTACCAACAACGTGATTTGTGCGTACTTACAACCCATACCCGTGTTTAAAGACTCTTCTAACAATATGTTTCATTACATATTTATGGATAGGGGCTCGTTTATTTACGGGCAACGTTAATTGCGAGCAAGATTACTTGAAGGTAAAAGAGACTCCTCATTATATGATAAACATATGATAAGCGGAGTGCCATAACTGCCTTCCCCTCGCATTTTTCTACGCAATGTGTTGCACACATCAATAAAATGTGTTACATTTGCACCCGAAATAGCAAAGGAGAGGTGCTCGAGTGGTTGAAGAGGCACGCCTGGAAAGCTTGTATACGCCTAAAGCGTATCGGGGGTTCGAATCCCCCTCTCTCCGCTAATAAGGGTGTAAATCAGCTGTTTATTGGTTTACACCCTTTATTATGTATTGAAATGAAGTAGGCAAAAAGTCATACCCAACATAGATCATTTAACCCCCAATCGATCATTGTATATTAAACACCAATTTATGGGAATATAAATAGGGATATTCAGTAAATATCTAACTAA
>NZ_KV815046.1:0-1309 GCF_001814145.1 Prevotella sp. HMSC073D09
CAAACGGAGTTCTGTTGCTGCACAAAATCGCTCATTAGTTTTCTGCCAATCTTTTGAGTCTAATAAACCGTGCAAGGGTATTCCTATCAACCTTGCAAATTTTCGCTATTTTTCGAAAGGATGTGCCATTCTTCAGCAACTCTGATATGAGAACTTCCTTGCCTGAAAGTTTGTATTTGTCGGGGGAACTTTTGCGGCCTTTAGGACGACCAAGTACAATACCCTCTGCTTTCTTTCTCGCCAACGCTTCTTTTGTGCGTTGGCTGATAAGGTTGCGCTCAATTTCTGCCGATAGCCCAAAGGCAAAAGCGAGTACTTTACTTTGAATGTCATCGCCAAGGCGATAGTTGTCTTTGATAGTCCAAACACGACATTCCTTAGTCATGCAGATGTTCAATATCTCCATAATCATAAAGAGGTTTCTACCAAGTCGTGATAACTCACTACAAATAATAATATCGTCCTTGTTTATTTTCTTCAACAGATTTCCCAGCTGCCGTTTTGTATAGTTCTTTGTGCCGCTGATAGTTTCCTCAATCCAATCGTCAATCGAAAGATTTTGGCGTTCGCAAAAATGATTAATTTCGAAGCGTTGATTTTCCACTGTTTGCTTATCGCTGCTTACTCTAATATATCCGTAAATCATATTTGTATTGTGTGATAGTTATTACTTTCACGAATACAAACGAATATTACGCCAGTTCGGGATAAGGATTTGCTTAGAAAAGTTCCAATTGCCTACTCTTTTCAATGCGCACGGGCAGTGCCTCAGGCTTATTCTCGAAGAAGCAGTATGCAGCCAATGCCGCACAAAGATTCATGAGGAAGTTATGTACGGAGCGATGGCGTGAACGGACAAGGTTGGCCTTGTTCTTGTGTAGTTCGTTGATGCATTCTATTATACATCGCTTGCGCGGCATCATCTTGTCCCACAAGGGCATAAGCTTGTTTTTCATGTTTGATTTGAGCCCATGAACGAGGTGGATGCCTTGATTGAAGAGGTTCTCAAAGAACTCTTGCCTGATGTAGCCCTTGTCGGCAAACACTTTACCGTAGAGCACCTTGGTGAAGACCTTCCACACCCTAGGGTCCCTGTCGTCCACGTTTGCGGGAGTCAGGCAGAACGTGAGTACATCGCCCATCTCGTTGCACAGCAGATGAAGCTTGAAACCATGACACCATCCCATCGTTCCCTTTCCGTTCTTGGCAAGTCCATCAAACACCTTGTTGAATTTCCTCCTCATGTTGTAGCATACGGGAATCATCGTACTGTCCACGAAACTAATGCCCGTGCACTTTCCAAAACCTT
>NZ_KV815047.1:0-10292 GCF_001814145.1 Prevotella sp. HMSC073D09
AAGGTTTTGGAAAGTGCACGGGCATTAGTTTCGTAGACAGTACGATGATTCCCGTATGCCACAACATGAGAAGGAAATTCAACAAGGTGTTTGATGGGCTTGCCAAGAACGGAAAGGGAACGATGGGCTGGTGTCATGGTTTCAAGCTGCATCTGCTGTGCAACGAGATGGGCGACGTGCTCACCTTCTGCCTGACTCCCGCAAACGTGGACGACAGGGATCCCATGGTGTGGAAGGTCTTTACCAAAGTGCTCTACGGCAAAGTGTTTGCCGACAGGGGGTACATCAAGCAAGAATTCTTTGAGAACCTCTTCAACCAAGGTATCCATCTTGTTCACGGGCTCAAGTCGAACATGAAAAACAAGCTTATGCCCTTGTGGGACAAGATGATGCTGCGCAAGCGATATATAATAGAATGCATCAACGAATTGCTCAAGAACAAGGCCAACCTTGTCCATTCACGCCATCGCTCCGTACATAACTTCCTCATGAATCTCTGTGCGGCATTGGCTGCATACTGTTTCTTCGAGAATAAGCCCGAGGCACTGCCAGTGCGTATTGAAAAGAGTAGACAATTGGAACTATTCTAAGCAAATCCTTAACCCAAACTGGCGCAAAAGTTAGGGCTGAGTTAGGGCAAAACAATATCGATTCTGAACGAAACAAAGCGGCTGTTAATTAGCTGTTTACAGATATGTAGCACGTTATCTCGTGTAAATTACACCCCATTTGTTTGGCTATACGAAAACAAATGACTAACTTTGCGGTGTAACTAATACACAAGAAGTACTTATGGAAGAGAAAAAGTATGCGTACAAATACCCACATCCGTCGGTTACAGCCGATTGTATTATCTTCGGTTTCGATGGCGGAAAGCTGAAAGTTTTGCTTATAGAGCGAGGTCAAGACCCATATAAAGGCAGATGGGCATTCCCTGGTGGGTTCGTACAAATGGACGAATCGTGCGAAGACGGCGCGTTGCGCGAACTAGAAGAAGAGACAGCACTGAAAGGAACCACGGTGCAACAGTTTCACACTTACAGCGACCCTAACCGCGACCCACGCGAAAGGGTTATCACCGTTGCTTTCCTTGCACTAGTTAGAATACAAGAGGTGAAGGCAGGCGATGATGCCAGTAAGGCGCAATGGTTTGCCATTGACGAGGTGCCACAGTTGGCTTTCGACCACGATGTTATTCTTCGCGATGCGCTGAAACATCTGCGCGAGCGCATCCATTTTCAACCTATCGGCTTTGAATTGTTGCCCGAAAAGTTCACCATGCGACAGCTACAAAACCTCTACGAGTCTATTCTCGATGTGCATTTCGACCGTGGTAACTTCTCGAAAAAGATGCTCCACTTCAACATTCTCACGCCACTAGACGAAACTGTAAAGCCCACCCCAAAACGCGAAGCACGCCTTTACCGCTTTAATAAGGAAAGTTACGACGAATTAAAGCAAAAGGGATTTAGATTAGAATTTTAGGCATTTAAGTTTCTGAGTTTATCAGTTCGTGAGTTGGTAAACTTGCGGGGGCATGTGATTACAAGTTCATGAATTCATAAGTTTAGGATGAGAAAGTTCGGTAAATCCATAAAATTGTGAGTTTATGACTTCTTCTGCCTCTTCATTCTCACAAAGCCATAACTTAGAATGCTTGTCATTCAATATTACCCTTGCTAAAACTCATAAACGCATAAACTAAAAACTCACATACTCAACGCAATAAAAAAAACAATCGAAATGAAAGACCTACTTATCAGTGTGGCTGTTGGCGACATCGCCGGCATGCCCTACGAGTTTGACAATCGCACGAAGAATTACGATGATGTGCAGCTCTTAACTTCCCAAAGCACATATACCGACGATACGGTTTGCACTTTCGCTTGCGCAGAATCCTTACTCAATCATACCGACATGGCCACTACGTTATGGACAAGATGCCGCATGGAGAAAGGGCGAGGCTATGGCGGACGTTTCCACCAATGGTTAAATCGGCCCCAAGTTACACCTCCATACAACTCGTTTGGCAACGGAAGTGCCATGCGCGTAGCTGCTGCTGGATTTATGGCAACCACCTCAAACGAGTGCGTTAACCTTGCAACAAGCACCGTCATGCCTACCCATAACCACCCTGAAGGCATAAAAGGGGCGGTGGCTACGGCCTTAGCCATTTTTTACGCCATGCAAAACAAAAGCAAAACCTTTATCCGCGAAAAGGTGTTAGACGTCTACTATCCACAATGGACGGGGCGTTTGTACAAGGAAATACAACGCGATTATCACTTCGACGAGACGTGCCAAATAACCATTCCAGCAGCATTGATTTGCTTTTTAGAAAGCAACGACTATTCCAGCTGCATTAAATTGGCCATTGCTTTGGGCGGAGATGCCGACACGCTCGCGGCTATTGCTGGGCCTATTGCCTACGCACATTATAAAGACATGCCCTCAGAGTTGGTGAAAAACGCCAAAAACAAGCTGCCCAGATGGATGCTCGACGTTAGTAAAGCGTTCGACGAATACGTTGAAAAGACGCTTGAAAACTGCGATAGAGCCACAGAATAGGCATTAATGCCACAGTAAAGTGCGTTGAACAAAATGTGGAATTGGCACAAAGGTGATGTAAATCTATGGAGAGAAGGACAATTATCGCCTACAAAAAAGGTGCAAGTTGCTGGCTTTTTCTAGACCGGCAACTTGCACCTTTTTATCTTGCGAAACTGTTACTTACGTATATAGTCTTTCAATGCGTCTACATATTCGGCAAAGGCCGCGCGCCCCTGGGCGGTTATTCGGCAAACGGTTCGTGGGCGTTTGCCTTCAAAGCCCTTCTCCACTTCAATATATCCTGCCTGACTCAACTTGTCTATTTGCACGCTCAGATTACCCGCCGTGGCTTCTGTTTTCTCTTTTAAGTAAACGAAGTCGGCCTCATCAAGCCCCACGAGCAAAGAGACTACGGCCAGTCGAAGTTGCGAATGCAACAACGGGTCTAACTCTCTGAACATCATTTACTCGTTTTATTGTTTAACAAATGGCCTGGTATAATCATATTGAACACCGAAGCGAAAGCAAAAAGCAAATGCCACCACACGTAAGGGTGGGCAAAATACAGGCTGTTTAGCATGTAGAACGCAACGATTGCAGAAACCAATGGCAGATAGGTTATGGTATGATTACGAACGATTACGCCCGTCATCGAGGTGCCAACACTCACAAACAAGAGTGAGAACGGCATCATAAGCGTCATGTCGGAATTACGAGTAATGAAGGCAGAAGCCAACAAATACACAGTAGAAAGGCAGAACATCAGCCCCACAACCATCCAAACGCTATTGAGTGCACGATCTGTATAGGTAACCACCTTTGGTTTTTTAGACTTCCACGACACAATGGCCCAACACAAAAACATTAGCCACCACAGTCCCGAGAACTGGTTGCTATTGGTTAACTTAACACAAGCGAACACCACTATACTAAGAACGAATGCGAAATAACCAAAATAGAGAAATCGGTTTCCGCGACCTACTTCGAGGTTTTCTTTCGTCGATGCTATCATTCGAGCAATCAGTTCCAAACTCTCTTGCTCAGTAATTTTCTTCTCTTCCATTACTCATAATTTTTTAAGTTACACTTCTTTGTGAACGCCTTACCCACTGATAAGCTCCGGCCGAATAGCTGTTTGTTAGGCAATAAACAAGTTTACGTTATAAACTTTGCGGCGAAAAAAAATATTGGAACGCACCTTTTAGGAACTATTTCCATTGCAAAGATAAATAAGTTTATAATATAAACCAAGCGCATTGCAAAGAAAAGAGCATGCAGATGTAAAGATTTAACATTTCGACAGCCATTAAGGAGAATTGTAAGGAAGAAGAAAACAAACACACCACACCAACAGTTGCACATCTCAACACTTTCTGTCGACAAAACTTGCGCACTCGTCTGAATATGGCTAACTTCGCACCTTGAAACGGGCAAGCGCTGCAAAAGCTCTACAAACGGCTAGTGCCGTGAGCGAGATAAGCGAGCATTTGCCCTCTGAAATGAAGAAAATGAAACCGCGCGACAAAGAAATACTCAACATAGCCATCCCCTCTATCATATCAAACATCACCGTTCCGCTGTTAGGAATGGTGGATGTAGCCATCATGGGACACCTAGGTAATGCTGCATACATTGGCGCTATCGCCGTGGGCAGCATGATTTTCAACGTTATCTATTGGCTATTCGGATTCTTACGCATGGGAACAAGCGGCATGACCTCGCAAGCATACGGGGCCCGAAACCTTGAAGAGGTGACCAAACTGTTACTTCGTTCTCAGCTTATCGGCCTGCTTATCGCCCTCGCCATCATCCTTTTGCAATACCCCATTGCACAAGGCGCATTGTTCTTGATGCGGCCCACACCCGAAATCAGCCAAATGGCGCAACGCTATTTCAACGTCTGCATCTGGGGCGCACCTGCCATGTTGGGGCTATATGGTTTCATGGGATGGTTCATTGGCATGCAAAACACGCGCATACCCATGTTTATCTCCATCATGCAAAACGTGGTAAACATCTGCGTTAGCCTAGCTTTGGTGCTCTTTGCAGGCATGAACATCGAGGGCGTTGCCATCGGAACGTTGGTGGCACAGTGGTCGGGAATGCTCGCGGCCGTGGCGCTTTTCCTCACACAATACCGTCCCAAGCTGCGCATTCACTTTAACATGAGGGGCGTAATTACCCATACTGCCATGACGTCTTTTTTCAAAGTTAACCGCGATATTTTTCTTCGCACCCTCTTCCTTGTGGCAGTTAACTTCTTCTTTACGTCGGCAGGCTCGGCACAAGGCACAATGATACTGGCCGTAAACACGTTGTTACTTCAACTGCACACCATTTTTTCGTACTTCATGGACGGCTTTGCGTATGCTGGCGAGGCCGTAGGCGGCAAGTATTATGGTGCAAAAAACAAGCTGGCCTTCAACGATACCATCCGCCGTTTGTTCGTTTGGGGCGGCGCAATGGTGCTTGCGTTCACCTTATTATATACGTCAGGCGGACGTAGTTTCCTGGAATTGCTCACCAACGACCAACAAGTGATCGCCTCTGCCCTACCCTATTTCGGTTGGACCATCGCCCTTCCGCTTGCAGGTATGGCCGCTTTTGTGTGGGACGGCGTGTTTATTGGCATCACAGCCACACGCGGAATGCTCACCTCGTCGGCCTTAGCCGCCCTGCTTTTCTTTGCTGCGTTCTACCTGTTAAGGTCTTTTCTTGGCAACCATGCCTTGTGGTTGGCCTTCATTCTCTATCTTGCCAGCCGCGGATTGATACAAACTTACCTCTTCAAACGCATCGAGGGCGTGAAGGCTTTGCAGCAAACGTAATATAATAACAGAAGAAAAGGCAAAAAAGAAACATCCCCCTTGCTGACCATTGGCCAATAAGGGGTATGCTCCTTAATAGGTGTACAACCCTTAACCGCTACTGATTAAACGACCCACAACGTGGACAACGCCCCTTGGAATGCAGTGCTGCACCGCAGTTTCCGCAGACATAGCGACTGCGGTTGTAGGCCAAATATTGCCTAATGGCCCAATAACCATAGGCCAAGAGCAAGGGATAGCCCACATAATAAAGCGTGCTGATGCTGAAAACGATGTAGTTTACCGCACAAACACCTGCCAAACCACAGAGATAAAGCATGGCATCGCTAAACGGCAGCTTATGTCGAACATCGTCTATGGTGGCTAAACCGATGATGAGAATTGCCCAAACCGAAGCAAGAAAGACAGAAAGCAGCAGCGGAACTGTGAACGGATTGAGCGTGGGATGATAGTAAAAATGCCGCCAAGTGTCGGCCGCGAAGAGCTGAATGCTGGCATAAAACGTGGCCGATGCAGCTACAAGCAAGGCCAAGAGCGTGGGATAAAACGAGTCGATGTCACGCACATGCACCAAAAAGGCCTTCGCACGAACGATTTTAAGCGCCAAATACAACATGCCGATGACACATATCACCACGAGAAAGATGAGAAAATGCACATCAGAGAAGGTGGAAATGAACTGCGAAATGGGGTCGTCGGGTACGACATTGGGCAACAGTTGCGTCTCGTTTATCCAGCCAAAGGTAGACTGGTCGCGCGCCAACTGCACCCAAACAGAGTCTTCTCCGCTTGCAGGAACAATGCGAATGTCGGCCACAACCACATGGTCGTGACGTTTAATGTAAAGTGTGTCGAGCACAACATCGGTAACAAGCTCTTCGGGTTGCTGCCTAACGAGCGGCAGCGAGTCGGCTTTCACCACAAAGTTGTAGTTATTAGAATAATGGTGCGATGCCGAGAACGAAAGCGAATCGAGTTGTTCTTCGGTTAAGTCAGCTGTTCCTTCGTTATGCGTTGGCGGTTGATGGTAACAGCCCGAAAGCAGCAACAACAACGCTAACAAGGACACGATGTTAAGCATCAAACCCTTTTTCATATCATTCTGCATATAAGTCCATTTGACACTCAGCGCAATTAAAATCGAGCCTAAACCGCCTATTGTCGCCCAATTGCAGATATAACGGCTCTTTCCATGTGGGCTTTGTACCACCATGTTTCACACAATGCCCCAACGAAAACCGTATGCAATGGCGGCATTGCATCAGCAAAGCATCCTTGGGTTGGGGCTTTTTCACCTCGAAAGCATCGCCAATATCCGACAAACCTTCCGCTTCATAAAAGGCCTTCGACAAGTGGTTAGAGGCATTATAAAGGTACGAATGGCGCTTATACATGGGTGTCCATGCCAATGTTTGCTTGCGTTCGGGGGGTGTAGGCAACGTTCGTGGTTGGTCGGTAAGATGCAATGGCGGATTCATTAGTGCATCTGTGGCTCGCCTACGCAGGTCGGCCAACAGACTAGAAGGAATGAAAAGCCCTTCAACCGCAGGCTCCAATTCAACCTCCAAACAGGTGTAAGGCGTACTTCCAAGCTTAGTTAGCTGCCTAACAATGTTTTCGTGTTGCGGCTTTTGTGCCTGCTGATGTTCGCATGGCAAACTATCTACGCGCCGTTGCACGCATTCGCCACCATGAATAATGGCCGTTTCAAGCTCCACCCCATCGCTTGCCAACCGCAACTTCATGTGCAAAGGCACTTTTCGCACGGCTGTTTGACGGGCCAACACCTTGCCGAAAGCCTCATCGTTGTTACGATAGAGCGACATTCCCGGTTTCAATCCTTCGGGCATTTTCAGCGGAAAAAGTCGGTTCCCCTCGGCTCGATTTACCCGAAAGCCCACCAATTCGCGGTCGGCATTGATAAAGCAAAGCCCGTCGCCGTTGGCAAAACTAGCCGTAGTAGCCACGTTAAACGAATTGCCACGCAACTCCTTCACATGCCCAACATGCTCTCCCATAGCCTTAGGCGTATCAAAAGAGGCGATACCCTGCTGCCTTCCGTTGGCAAAATAGTCGGTATAGCCGCGGTTAAAAGTCTTTTTAAGGCTGGGTTCGAAGGCATATTCCACCTTGCCAAGCGATGCACGACAGTAACGTTGCGGATATTTTCGCACCAATTGGTTCAGCTTTTGACTGTATGCCGACACCACATTCTTAACATAGGCCATGTCTTTGAGTCGCCCTTCAATCTTAAACGAAGTGGCTCCTGCCTCTGCCAATTCCTCCAAATGATCTATCTGGCTAAGGTCTTTCATCGAAAGCAGATAGCGTTGGCGTTCGATAATCTTGCCCGTTGCATCTATCAAGTCGAACTTCATGCGGCAGAACTGCGCGCAAGCACCACGATTGGCACTGCGCGAAAAACAATGTTGCGACACATAGCACACACCCGAATAGCTAACACACAGCGCGCCGTGCACAAACACTTCAAGTTCGGCCTGCGGCAGTTGCTCGTGTATGCTCTTTATCTCGTCTATCGAAAGCTCTCGCGCCAAAACCACGCGTTCAAAGCCATGTTCCAGCAGCCAATTCACCTTTTCGGCCGAACGGTTATCGGTCTGTGTGCTGGCGTGCAAAGCTATTGGGGGCAGCTGCATTTTAAGTAAGCCCATGTCTTGCACCAATATGGCATCGGCTCCTGCGCGATACAGTTCCCAAATAAGGCGTTGTGTCTCGTCCAACTCATTTTCGTACACGATGGTGTTTACCGTAACATACACCTTTACCCCAAAGCGGTGAGCGTAAGTGCACAGCTCGGCGATGTCTGCAACGCTATTCCCAGCGGCAGCCCTTGCACCAAAACGGCTTGCGCCGATATATACGGCATCAGCTCCGTGGTCTACGGCCGCCATACCGCATTCTAGGTTCTTGGCTGGTGCAAGTAGCTCTAAATGTCTCATTCGCCTGTGGTTATTATTTAATGTCGTTGATGTTATATGGGGTTTCCTGATATACATAATAGTTTATCCAATTGCTGAACAGCAGGTTGGCATGCGCTCGCCAGGTAACGAGTGGCGGCTGCGTTGGGTCGTCGTTGGGGTAATAATGCTGCGGAACAGACACGCCTGCGCGCTTTCCCCAGTCGCGTTTAAACTCTGTGTCGAGCGTGTTGGGCGCGTACTCCAAGTGTCCCATGATGAAAAACTCGCGTCCGCCGCGCGCCATCACCATGCCCACGCCGCTATGTTCCGACTCTACCACAAGCGTTAAGTCCTCGTTTTGCACGATGTCTTCGCGCCTAACCTCGGTGTGCCTGCTATGTGGCATGTTGAAACGGTTGTCGAAACCGCGGAATATGGGCAGCAAAGGCAACAGCGGGGTTTGTTCAAACACGCCGAACATCTTCTCTTTTAACGGATGCTTGGTTATGCCATAATGGTAATACAGTCCTGCTTGTGCTGCCCAGCAGATGTAAAGCGTACTGGTGACATGGGTTTTAGCCCACTCGAAAATCTCCGTAACCTCTACCCAATAGCTCACTTCCTCAAACGGAAGATGTTCTACCGGCGCGCCCGTAACAATCATTCCGTCGAACTTCTGATTGCGCATTGTAGTGAAGTCTTCGTAAAAACTCATCATGTGTTCAATGGGCGTATTCTTCGGCGTATGGCTTTGCAGTTTCATAAAGCTCACCTCCAATTGCAGGGGTGTGTTAGAAAGCAGGCGTATAAGGTCCGTTTCGGTTGTTATTTTCAACGGCATGAGGTTGAGAACAACAATCCTAAGCGGCCGAATGTCTTGCGTGGTGGCTCTCGAACTATCCATCACGAAGATATTTTCACGCATAAGTATGTCTATTGCGGGTAACTTGTCGGGGATGCGTAGTGGCATTGCGGCTTACTTTAACAAAGCTAAACTTGAATATTGGCACGCGAACAAACAGCAAGGTGTTTGCTTTTGCACCTCGCACTCTTGCTTGCCTTATGCAAAGGTAGCAATTTTTGGCGAAACAAGAAAGCGGAAACGCGGGTTAGACGATGGGAATGGTTAACAAAACAAGCACTTGTAAACTCGTTTATCGGTCGACTTATCAACTTATCAACTCGCTAACTGATATACTTGCCAACTAATAGACACACCCGAAAACCTGAAACTAGCCTACTCGTCAACTTGTTTACTTGCTAAACAGCCAACATACC
Source organism: Prevotella sp. HMSC073D09 (assembly GCF_001814145.1). Lineage (NCBI taxonomy): Bacteria > Pseudomonadati > Bacteroidota > Bacteroidia > Bacteroidales > Prevotellaceae > Prevotella > Prevotella sp. HMSC073D09. The sequence goes on from NZ_KV815047.1 coordinate 9,578, forward strand.
AACCCCTCTACTCACCAACTTGTTTACTTACCAACTCGCCAACTTGTTTACTTGTCAACCAGCCTACTCGTTAACTTGCCAACTTGTTTACTCGCCAACTTGTCTACTTGTTAACTCGTCCACTTTCCTACTCGTCAACCAGCCAACTTGTTTACTCGTCAACTTGTCTACTTGTTAACTCGTCAACTGGTCACCATTTGTCTTCTTTTCAGCATAATTTTTAACACTATGAGTACCCAAATCATCCACCAACCGCTCACCTTGTCTCAAAAAATCGATTCTCGCGAAGGTTAGTTTTGATCAAAAAGGAGGTAGCCCGTGCATGTGGCAAAGTGAATATTTATTTATAGAAACCGCCATTAGTACCACATTTGGGGCTATTTGCGGCTAAATGTACTGCAATTTGCTGCAAAATGCAGTGCGTTTTGATGCTAAACGCAAGGTAAAATGCCGCTAAATGCAGTGCGTTTTGGTGCTAAACGCAAGGTAAAATGGTGCAAAATGCAGTGCGATTTGCTGCTAAATGCAAGACGAAAAGCATAAATATCCACTGTAACAGTATAAACAAAACCTTTTAGAGCCAAGAAAAACATGGCTAAAATGGGCAAAATAGCCATTAAAAAGTGGGTTTTTAGGGGCAAAAAGTGGGTAATTGGGTGTAATAAATAATGAGTTGGCAAACAAAATAGAAAGGCTAAATGGTGCAAAATGCAGG
>NZ_KV815047.1:10392-20917 GCF_001814145.1 Prevotella sp. HMSC073D09
GCAAAATGCAGGTTCTTTTCTTAAAAACAGACAATTCAAAGAGCATGGAAGACGGATAATAGTGGCTTTTTAGCAGCTTTTTAACCTATTTTCTCGCTAGAACGAAGTGAAAATTAGAACGATATTGTAAAATAATATATAATAATTTAACTCTTTGGGTTAACGAGGCGATAAGTTTGTGAGTTCGTGAGTTTGTGAGTTTGCAAGCCAGTGAGTTGAGTTGCCTTGCATTTCGTATATGAGTGGTTGCTCATCTTGCGTTGGCATCACAGAAGTGACAAACTCCTATCAATCAATAGGAATATTAAAAGTCAAGACGGCTACATGGCTTTGTAAAGAAAGAAACAAACACAGGCACATCCTTTTTTCATTTCCTCTTCAACTACTGCCATTGAAGAAATTCTATGCAAAGACATTTGCCTACAAACGCCGCAAGGAAACAAAGGCTCCCTGCCTAAAACAACGAAAGCGACATGTCCACAGGCGAAGCCTTTGGCTCTTCAACATCCGCATCCGTTTCCTGCTTAAATTGCAGCACCAGTTGTTGCGTTTCTTTCAAATTAAAGTTTAAATGGTACACACCTCGATGGGCGGTGCGCTCGATAAGCGAATGTGGCATGCGCGATTTAGCAATGAGAAATCGCGATACAAAGGCATACACCTCTTCGTAACTCACGGGATTGAAAAGCGAGTTACAAGCGTTGTACACGTGCAGGGCAATTTTTTGCACAGCAAGGCCTTCTTCACCAGCCTCGGTTAACACCCTAAAAATTTCTTGTTCGTATTTAATGGCAGACATACAATAACACAAAATAAGGGCCACCATGCTATTTGGTGGCCCTTATCTCGTTAAGCTAAAGTGACGAGTTTGTCTTCACCTTTAATCTTTCCTTCTTTAAAGAGCCATCCGATACCGAGCAAAACTTCCTCTTCGCTCTTACCAGAAGCCTTTGCTATCTCTGCTACACTAAGAGGCTTACTTGCTGCCGAGAGGGCCTGATAAACGTCGCCGGCCCTAAAACCAACGCTTTCTGCGTCTATCACCCAATCGGGTTGTGTAACTTTCTTTGTTGCAGTTTTCTTTGCTGCGGGCTTTTTCGCTGTCGAGGTTTTGGTCTCTTCAACGCTTTTTGTTGCTTTCTTTTCTGCCATAGTTATAAAATTGAAGTGTTTTGTACGCTGAATGGAACAATAAACACAAATTTATCGTCGGCAAAATTAGTACATTTATTTAACATGCGGCAACTTTATACAAGAAAAGTAAAGCCTTTGATAGCAATGCGATACGATTTATTGACCTAAATCAACCCGAAGATGAAGTTCTTCCAACTGTTTGTCGTCAATAACCGATGGCGCATCCAACATCACATCGCGCCCACTGTTGTTTTTGGGGAAGGCGATGCAGTCGCGAATGGAGTTCAATCCTGCAAAGATTGAAACAAAGCGATCCAGTCCGAAAGCCAAACCTGCGTGGGGCGGCGCACCATATTTAAAGGCATTGATGAGGAACCCAAACTGAGCCATAGCGCGTTCGGGCGTAAAGCCTAAGATGCCAAACATCTTTTCTTGCAATGCCCCATCGTGAATACGAAGGCTACCACCACCCACTTCGATGCCGTTGCAAACAAAGTCGTAGGCTTGTGCGCGTACGCGTTCGGGATGTTCGTCAAGTAAGGGCACGTCTTCGGGATTGGGCATGGTAAAGGGATGGTGCGTGGCCATGAGTCGTTGTTCTTCGTCGCTCCATTCAAACAGTGGGAAGTCTACAATCCATAGGCACTCAAACTTATCTTTATCGCGAAGGCCCAAGCGGTCGCCCATTTCCAAGCGAAGGTTGCACAATTGCACACGTGTTTTGTTGGCTTTGTCGCCACTCATGATAAGCACCAAGTCGCCGTCTTTTGCGCCCATAGCCTGTTTTAGCTGGGCAAACACCTCTGGAGAATAGAACTTGTCGATGCTGCTCTTTACCGAACCGTCGGTTTCGTACTTCACAAACACAAGTCCCTTTGCGCCAACCTGCGGACGTTTCACGAAATCAGTCAGCTCGTTAAGCTGCTTACGCGAATAGTCGGCGCAGCCAGGCACGCATATTCCGCCGATATATTCGGCCTCGTTAAATACGCTGAACTCGCCTGTACCTTTAAGAACGTCGGCCAACTCAACAAACTCCATACCGAAACGCAAGTCGGGCTTGTCGCTTCCATATCGTTTCATGGCCTCGTGCCACGGCATTTGGCGCAGCTTGGCAGGCAGTTCAACACCTCTAAGTTCCTTAAACAAGTGGCGTGCCATGTCTTCGAAAAGGTTGATAACATCGTCTTGGCCTACGAAACTCATCTCACAGTCAATCTGCGTGAACTCTGGTTGGCGGTCGGCACGCAGGTCTTCGTCCCTAAAACATTTGGCAATTTGGAAGTAACGGTCGAAACCGCTCACCATAAGCAATTGTTTCAGCGTTTGTGGACTTTGTGGAAGGGCGTAGAATTGTCCGGGATTCATGCGCGAAGGCACAACGAAATCGCGTGCACCCTCTGGTGTAGAACCAATAAGTATAGGTGTTTCCACCTCGATAAAGTCTTTGCTATCGAGGAAATTTCGTATAAGGATGGTCATTTTGTGGCGCAACTCCAAGTTCTTGCGCACATTGGGACGGCGCAAGTCAAGGTAACGATACTTCATTCTGATGTCGTCGCCGCCGTCGGTGTTCTCCTCAATGGTGAAAGGTGGCGTTTCGCTTTCGCTTAGCACATTGAGTTGCGATGCAATAATCTCAATGTCGCCTGTGGCAAGGTTGGCGTTTTTGCTTTGGCGTTCGTTCACCGTGCCCGTCACTTGTATGCAAAATTCGCGCCCCAACCTATTGGCGCAGTCGCAAAGTTCCTTATCTTCGTTCTCGTTGAACACGAGTTGGGTAATGCCATATCTGTCGCGAAGGTCAACGAACGACATTCCGCCCATCTTCCTAACTCGCTGAACCCACCCTGCCAACGTTACCGTTTTACCTGCATCGGCTAGGCGCAGTTCTCCACAAGTGCTTGTCCTATACATGTTGTTCTTATCGATTTAAATTATGCTTGCAAAAGTACACATATCCAACGAGACCTACAAATATTTACAGGATGTTCTGCCGGTTTTTGGGTTTATTAATTTGCGAGAACAAGAACTTTTGGGTTCGCGAGCGCATCAGCTGTAACGTGGCACGCTCCTCGTTTTGCGTACAAACAAAAAAGTAGCAAAGCCATTGGCCTTGCTACCTCTTTGTACATCCTTAGGGATTCGAACCCTAGACCCACTGATTAAGAGTCAGTTGCTCTACCAACTGAGCTAAGGATGCATGTCGTTTGCATGACGAGGACACCTGTCCTTTTTTGCGAGTGCAAAGGTAACTTATTATTTCGGAACAGCCAAACAAATCGCCCACTTTTTCAAGAACAGACTTCAAAAAAGACCGAACAACTGCCCGCTTAGCATCCTAATAGCAGCCTCAACACCAGCATCCCCCACTACTACCGGCCTCACCCCCAGCCCCTCTCCAAGGGGAGAGGGGATGATATGTGTTGTTACTACAATGCAATGTAGCCTTTATTTCTCAAAAGTGATGGTTTAAACCGATGTGAATAATGTTAGCGACTTAGCCAACAACTTATAACTCAAAACTCATAAGCTTAAAACTCATGAACTCAAAAACTCATTTCACTTTTACCACACGGATACCAAGTTGCGACTTTTGTTTCTTCATATAGTTGCGCAGCAGCGATTTGTCTTCTACAACCTTCTTTTGCAGCGACGACGCATGGAACAAATGCAAACCATCTTTCTTCCAAACAGCAAAGCCAACATGACTAGTGTCTAGTCCAACACGACTTGTTACCAATGCCAAGATGTTGCCGTCTTTTACCGCTTGCTTGCATGCGGCATTGTTCAGGATGCCCGCTTTGGGAATATAACGACATGTTTTGCCGCAGAGTTCGCTCTCCATTTGGGCAATGGGCTTGACGAAAGCAGGCGTGCGAACCAACATCGGGTACTTGTCCACATGCGTACTCATAAAATTTATTTGCAACGTTTGCACCGCAGAAAAAGGCGGATTGGGTGCTTGCGTCTCTTCAACGTACCCCATTCGGGCGTTGTCCGAAATCCATTCGGAGAAATAATGCAGACGTGTGGGATAGCCAACCTTGCCGTTTCGATAGCGTATCTTGCGCAGTTGGTCGCAGAAATCGGCAAAAGTGGTCTTGCCGTTTTGCGTGCAAAGCGTCAGTGCCAACACATTCTCTACAAACGTGGTGCAGTCTAGCTGGCGTAAATTAATCACTAAACGCTCGTCTGCATTGTTCTCCAAGGTGCTTGCCACGTAAGGAACGCCCAAAAACTTGCGGGCGAAAAACAACACCAAATTTTGCTTGTCCTTATGGCGTTTGCCTTCTAACAATAGTTTAACCACCTTGGCACTGTCTGCCGAAGTGTACTGCGCCTGGGCCAAAAGGGGTAATGTGGCCAGGAATAATAAACACACGAGGATTGCTTTTTTCATCGTCTAATAAAATTAAAGCCTACATATATGTTGAGGTTTCCAAACATGTTGTTGGTAGAAAACCTGTTTTTGCGATAGTTATAGGTGTGCAAGATGGTACTGGCACCGGCATACCAGCGCGTGTTGTTCCACACAATGCCAAAGCGCCCCACCCCATCTAGGGCCATGTTATACGACAAGAAGTCGCCCAACGACGTACGGCGAGCACTGACATTACCCGTGGTGCGCTTGTAACCCAAAGCCAACGAGAGCGAACCTGCCAGCAACCAGTTGCGGGCGAACACCCAATTGTAGCCATACCCCGCAGAAACGGAGAGGTCGGTATACTGCACCTTGCCGAAGTTTGCCGTATCGCCTGGCGCGGTCATGGTGGCATTCGCCCCCAAACGGTCGGTAATAAGCTGGTCTAGCTGCGCCACATCCACATTCACCTTATGCCATGTGCAGCCCACCCCGAAGAGCATGCTGCCCGCACTGCGCCTTTGCACCGTGCTCTGACTGAATGCCGCACGGTAAGAAAAACGCCGATGGTTGAGAATGTAGTAAAGGTTAAACCCTCGGATGCGTGCCTCGAAACCGCTAAAAGCACTTCCCAACACTGCATCGGGCTTGATGTCTTTGGCCAGCGTTAGGTTTTTTATCTTGTAGTTGTTGCCCGTGTTGCGCCAAAATAAGTCTATGCCAATCTGCGAGGTATAGAAACTCAGGTCGAACTCTTGCTTGTTGTTACCATTTAGGCGGCGAAGGTCTACGGTATATCCTAAAAACAGCCATTGCCACCCCACATACGGACCGAACTTAATGGTGGGTTCGGGTGCGAAAGTCACCGAGTTGCCCTCGGCCGTGCTCAGCTTGTACAGTTCGTAAGTGTAGGTGTTCTGCAACATGACGGTATAAATGTACCGTTGCGGCTCGATGTAAGTGGTATCCACATCGCTGAAACTGTTCACAAATTGTTTCACCCCGTCTGCCATTCGTTTCACCAACGAACGTTTGGCCGGTTGTGGCGCAGCAGCAGTATCGGGCACTTCGGCCCTGGCTACCACGCTCAACAAGCAGAGAAGAAACGATGTGAGTAGGGTTTTAAGCATGTTAGAATTTGTTGAGTATTCGGTCCATCACCCAGTTTACCGGTGTTGCGCTCACGCTGGTGCACGAGCAATGCCCAATGCCTTGCAAGTCTTCGATAACAGCCTTTATGATGGGCAGTTGTGCGTATGCAGGATTGTCTACGTTAAAGCTTGTTGCGCCATCGCTTGTTACAAGCTGAATGGGATTGTTGGTGTACACCGAGAACGACAGCAGACCACGTTCGCCAATCACCTCGATGCAGTCTTCCTTTGCACTTTGGTGTGCAACGAAACACCAACTGCCACTTCCCACCACGCCACTTTCAAACTCGAAGGCCGCACTCACGGTGTCTTCAACGCCGTATAATCGCCCCCTATTCGACAAATAGCCGTGCGCACGTGTGATAACGCCAAAGAGTTCTTGTATCAAGTCTAGCTGATGTGGGGCTAAATCGTAGAAATAACCGCCTCCCGACACGTCGGGCTGAAGTCGCCAAGGCAGGTTGCTGTTGGTGGAATAGTCCAAATCGCGCGGCGGAACAGCGAAACGAATTTGCACGTTGGTTATTTTGCCAATGGCACCGCTATCAACTATGGCCTTTACCTTTTGAAAATAAGGCAGGTAACGGCGATAGTAAGCCACAAAGCAAGGCACGCCCGTCTGTTCGCTCACTCGGTTAATGCGCACGCAGTCTTCGTAGCTAGCGGCCAGGGGCTTTTCCACATACACGGGTTTTCCTGCTTTCATGGCCATGATGGCAAAGGTGGCGTGGCTGGATGGCGGCGTGGCGATGTACACGGCATTTACGTCGGGGTCGCCGATAAGTTCGTTCGGGTCGGTGTACCATTTGCGTATGCGATGCCGCTCGGCATACGAACGTGCCTTGTCTTCGGTGCGACTCATCACCGCATGCACGTGCGAGCCCTCCACTTCGTTAAAGGCAGGACCCGATTTTTTCTCGGTCACTTCGCCGCAACCTATAAATCCCCAACTTATTTCTTTCATCCTTATCTTCTCTTCTTAACAAAACGCTCGTCGAACAACATACCTTATTATATAAGGACACGCATGCGACGCTAAAAAAAATTCTTATAGTGCAAATTTACGAAAAGAAATCGAACTGATAAAGGCATGCCGCATAAAATCCCCCATGCCAAGGCAATTCTATGGCTGACTTTTATGGCGTTTACTATAAAACGAATGGCGCGCCAGCAAACTGGCGCGCCATTGCATTTAGGCTTTAACCCAAAGGGTTATGCTGTTTTTTAGAAGTTGTAATATACACCGAAACTTAAATTGTTGCCATCAAACGATGCACCCCATGCCTGGTTGTTGATTTTTACTTCGCCGACTCGAGGGTCCGTATATGTTCCTCTTTCGTTCTTCCAACCAGCAAATCCTACCTTTGCCAAGAACGTGAAGTGCCTGTTAAGGTTTATGGCCACACCTGGTTTTACGCCAACTCCCAACTCGTTGTTGCCTCCTTGGTAGCGAAGATAGTCTAAGCCCGTGTCGACAAAGACGTCCACATACTTAGAATGTAGGAAAGTGTAACGCACATAAGGAGAAACGGTGAAGAACCGGGCTTGCGTTGTTTTGGCATCTGCAACCGAAACGGGATTTCCTTTACCCCATCCGAGCACCGTACCGATGGCCCAATCGTCGTTGAAACTGTAACCCACTTCGGGCAAAACTTTGTAAGTGGTTACTTCATCACCACCTTTTACCTTACTAACACCTATTCCAAGGGTACCTCCTACATAAACTTGTTGTGCACTTGCACTAACAGCGATCACCGCTGCAACCAAGGTCATCAAAATCTTTTTCATCTTTATTCCTGATTAAATTCAACTGATGTATTAAAAAAACACGTACTAATCTTTTTCTGGGGGCAAAGTTATAACATTCGTACTAGCGGTGCAAAGCATACAGACTTTTTTAACTTATTCATTGCAAAGAGGCGTTAAAGTCTATATAATACGCGTGGTTAACAAGAATTTATCTTTTACAATTTGCTCATCACGCCTGTAAAAAGGGACTAACAAAATAGAAAAAACGGGCAAACACGCTTTGCTTTACGTGCCTACCCGCTTGAACGACGTTTCCATCCGTCACAAGAGCTTGCCTCTTAGCGTTGGGATGCAAAACTATGCCATTGGTTTAGTTTTCCCCAGCCCAGGTTTCTTCTGCCTCAGGTTCACCCGCTTGTTTCTTTGAAGGGTGTTCTGGCAGGTGGAAACGGTAGTTGCTGTCGGCGTTAAGTGCCTTAGCCACCTTGTTGATTTCAACGAAAGTGGTGCCACCGCCCTCGCCGAAACTACCGCTAAGGTAAGCTATCTTGTCTTCCAAGTTGATGTAGCCTTTTTGCCTCAACATACGAATGGCTGCTGTAAATATGAATTGGGGCGCAAGGTGTTCTTTCTGATGAACGGGAATAACACCGTAACTAAGGTTGAGCCAACGTTGCAACTTCTCCTTATAGCACATGGCCAAGATGGGCGTTGAACCGCGGAACGAAGCCAGGATGCGCGCCGTTTCGCCCGTTTCACTGTCGGTGATGATGCCCGCAACACCCAACCGACGCGTAGACTCGATGGCCGAATAGGCCAAAAACTCTTTCTGACTGCAATTAGGTGAAAGAGAAATCTGTAAGCCCTTTAAGCGCAGGCGGTCTTTCTCGGCCTGCTCTGCAATGGCAGCCATGGTCTTTACGGCCTCAACGGGATACTTTCCCGATGCCGTTTCGCCGCTAAGCATCAGCGCATCGGTGCGATAATACACGGCATTGGCAATGTCTGTTACCTCGGCGCGCGTCGGACGTGGGTTGTTAATCATGGTGTGCAGCATCTGTGTGGCCACAATTACGGGCTTTTTCTTCAATATGCACTTGTGTATGATTTCCCTTTGCAACCCGGGGATGCACTCCAATGGAACCTCAATGCCCAAATCGCCGCGCGCAATCATTATGCCATACGATGCGTCTATAATCTCGTCGATGTTGTCGATGCCCTCTTGGTTCTCTATTTTAGATATGATTTTGATGTCGCTGTTGTGCTCGTCTAGTATCTTTTGCACCGCATGAACATCTTCGGCCGAACGAACAAACGAGTGAGCGATAAAGTCGATGTCTTGTTCTATGGCGAAAAGAATGTTGTTTCGGTCTTTCTCGGTGAGCGCAGGCAGGTCGATATGCTCGCCGGGCACGTTCACACTCTTGCGTGCACCAAGCTTACCGTCGTTTTGAACCTGCGTTACGAGCATCGGACCTTGCACGTCGAGCACCTTCATGTCCAGCTCGCCGTCGTCGAAGAGAATGCTATCGCCCACCTTCACGTCGTTGGCGATGTCGGGATAAGACACGTTCAGTATGTCGTGCGTTGTCTCCATTTCGGGGCGACCGAATATTTTCACGATGTCTCCACTCTTATATTGTATGGGTTCTGCAACACTGGTGGTTCTTATTTCCGGTCCCTTGGTGTCTATCATCAAGGCGATATGCGACGAAACGGCACGCACATTCTTAATGATTTCCTTCATTCCCTCTTCGGGGGCATGCGCGGTGTTCATTCGCACCACGTTCATCCCAGCGAAAAAAAGCTTTCGTATAAATTCCTGATCACACCTGCGGTCGCTGATGGTGGCCACAATCTTTGTCTGTTTCATATCTTATTGAAATGTCCTTTATATAAATGTAAACAATGGGCAAGCGCGTCAAGCGTTGTCACGGCGTGTCGCTACACTTCCGTTAACGCTTGCTTGCCTTTTGCAAAGGTACTGAAAAAAATCGCGAACACCTTGACCTTTTGTAATTATTATCGTGGATAAACGAACAAAAAGCGTTCAATGGTGTGAGCAATGACATTCTGAACACGAGGTATTAACAACCCGCAGCGTGCGCTTTCAAGAACTCTTCGGCGCGCTGCAAATCTTCGGGCGTGTCTATTCCCACGGTTTCCACCTGCGTAAGCCCCACCTTTATCTGATAGCCATTCTGCAACCAACGCAGCTGTTCAAGACTCTCGGCCTTCTCTAACGACGATTGCGGCAAGGCCGTTATCGCCCTAAGTGACTCCGGACGATATGCGTATATGCCCAAATGCTTAAGAAAAGGGTAAGCCTCAAGCCATTGTTCGGGCTCTGTGCCACGTACGAAAGGAATAACCGAACGCGAAAAGTACATCGCAAAGCCGCCATTGCTCACCACAATCTTGGGCGAATTGGGGTTGCGCACCTCGTCGATGGTCTTAAAGGGAATGCCTAGTGTGGCTATTTGTACGCCATCGGTGTCGAAACACTGGCAAATGGCATCTATCTGCGAACGCTGCACAAAGGGTTCGTCGCCCTGAATGTTCACCACCACGTCGTAGTTGCCGCCAATCTTTTGCACAGCCTCGTTCACGCGGTCGGTACCGCTTTGGTGTTCGGTTGAAGTCATCACGGCTTTTCCGCCAAACGCCAACACCTTATTATATATACGCTCGTCGTCTGTGGCCACATAGGTCTCGTCTAGCGCTTGCGCCACCTGTTCGTACACGCGTTGTATCACTGGTTTCCCTCCAAGCTGTGCCAGGGGTTTGCCCGGAAAGCGCGAAGAGCCATAGCGGGCAGGAATTATGCCTATAAATTTCATTGTCTGTTTTGTTTTTATAAATGAAGTCAGCCAGGCTTTTAAAATCTCTACAAATAGAGAGGAGTTTATTATCCTTTGCTGTAAAACCGAGACAAACACTCCTTTCATGTACGAAGTACTGGACAAAGATACAATAAAAATTGAGATCTTGCCACATTTGTCGGTGGCAAAACGCGGTTATGTTACTAAAAGTGGCCTGACGGAGGTCATTCAGTGCATTCGCTACAAGTTGAAAACAGGCTGTCAGTGGCATATAATGAGGAAAAAGTAAAGAACGTTTCTTTATG
>NZ_KV815048.1:0-9266 GCF_001814145.1 Prevotella sp. HMSC073D09
AATTAGTTAGATATTTACTGAATATCCCTAATTAGCACAGCGCAAACCTAAGGGTTAAGCAGTCGGCGCAATATGCCAATGCAGCATCATCGAACCCAACTCGCCTTGCTGATAATTGGCGATGGCAAGTGGGTATGGCGGTAAGCGCACTGCGTATGATGGTTTTTGGTTGACAAGCTGACGAGTAATCCTCCATTCTTTGTCCACTTTTCAGTATAATTTTTAACATTATGAGTGCCTGTTTTGTCCACCAACCGTCCCCTTGACCGCAAATAATCGATTCTCGCGAAGGTTAGTTTTTGCGCAAAAAAGGGTTAGTAAGCGAATGCGGCAAAATGAATTTTTATTTAAAAACGCCGCCATTTGCACCAGTTATTGGGCTATTTGCTGCTAAATGCAGTGCATTTTGGTGCTAAATAGAGTGCGTTTTGATGCTAAATGGAGTGCATTTTGATGCTAAATGGAGTGCATTTTGGTGCTAAATAGAGTGCGTTTTGGTGCTAAATAGAGTGCGTTTTGATGCTAAACGCAAGGCAAAATGCTGCTAAATGCGAGACAAAAAGCATAAAGATACACTGCAATGGTATAAATAAAACCTTTTCGAGTCGTTAAAAATATGGCTGAAAAGGGCAAAATAGCCGTTAATACGTGGGATTTTAGGGGCAAAAAGCAGATAATTGGGACTGAAAAAACTGCGAACTGGCAACCAAATAGAAAGGCAAAATGGTGCAAAATGCACGTGATGTTGTCAAAAATGAGCCAAAAAACAAATCCGCAAGACTGCAATTTGCCCCTAATTGCTAGCTTTAACGCTCTTTTTTTCGCTAGAAGGGGCTGGCGAAGCGATAGTATTTTGTAAAGTATGAACAACAGATTTAACAAAAAACAAGAGCTTAGTAAAAGATTGAAAGACGGCCTTATAGAGCCCAAAGCCGGCACTATGGGCATGAGATAGGGGCAAAAACAAAAAGGAGTTGCGAACCTTGCGACTGCAACTCCTTTTGTTATGTCGGGATTACTGGACTCGAACCAGCGACCTCGCGCCCCCCAGACGTGTGCGCTACCAACTGCGCTAAATCCCGAACATTGCCTTTTAAGCGTGTGCAAAGGTAGGCAATAAATTGATAACGGCAAAATTTTTATGGCGTTTTTTCCGGTTAAGTGTGAAATTATCGCTTTTTTATCGTATTTTTGCGGTGGCGCAGTGCATCTTTTCTGACTGTTAGGGGCAGATGGTGCGGGTTGCCGTCATGTCTAACCCAATATATACGAAACAATGAAACAACGTTTGTTTTCACTTTTTATGGTGGCTGCCGCCCTTGTGCTGCTAACTGCCTGTGACAAGAAGGACGACCGTGCAACAATCCGCAAGCCCGAACCTGTGGAGCCTATAAAACTGGGCGTGCTGCCTGTTGTGTTCCATGTTTTCTATGCCGATGAGGACGACGTTACGCAAAAGGTTCCTGCCGGAAGACTAAAACAGGTGCTAGACAATGTCAACGGATTGTACCGCGGAGTTTATAGTGGAGCTGGGAATGCAAACATACGTTTCTTGCTGACACCCGTTGACGGGTCGGGCAATAGGCTCGACGAACCCGGCGTGGAGTATATCAAGCTGGAAGAAAGCGAATATCCCATCGACCCCTATGTGCTGATGAACGACAAGTCGGGCAAGTATAAGCGGTATATGTGGGACCCAAACCGATTTATTAACGTGTACGTATACCACTTTAAGCAGACAAAGACGAACGGAACAACGCTCGGCATCAGCCACATGGCGATTTCGGCGAAGGGCGAACACGAGCTGGAAGGCTTGCTTGCGGTGCAAGCCAAACACCTAACTTTGGATAATTTGCCAACTCCTTTCTGTGTTTCGGTAAACAGCAAGTATGTTAATGAAGAGTCAAACCGCTATAAAGATTGGCCCAACTTGCGCTTTCTTCGCATCAGCTCTGCCGACTTCAACGTTACGCTCGCCCACGAGCTGGGACATTATTTGGGACTATTCCACGTGTTTGGCGAAGAGAATGGGGAGTATATAGACGGCTTTAAGGATACCGATTACTGCAAAGACACGCCCACTTATAATAAGGTGGCGTATGATAAGTTCTTTATGGAATACCTTCAAACGCACAATGCCCAGACCGCAGACCTTAATGAGTTATTGAAACGTACGGGCAGCGATGGCAAAACGTTCAACTCTAACAACATCATGGATTATGCCATAAGCTTGGGACACACCTTCACACAAGACCAAACCAAGCGTATGCGCCACGTTCTTAATTATAGTCTGTTGATACCAAGGCCTGGTTCTAGAAGCAGAAGTGTTGATGCGCACAACAAGCCTAAGGGTGTTGTGGATGTTAAGTTTAGGGTGATAGAGTGATTTAAAGGTGAAAAGGTGAAAAGGTGAAAAGGTTGAAAGGGTGAAAGGGTGAAAGGGTGAAAAGATGGCTACGCCCACCAACTTGTCTACTCGTCTACCTGTCAGCTCGTTAACTTGTCTACTTGCCAACTCGTCAACTTGTTAACTTGTCTACTCGTCTACTCATAAACTCGCCTACTTGTCTACTCATAAACTCGTCTACCTGTCAGCTCGCCAACTTGTCAACTCGTTATATATAGCAGTGCCGTTCAGACAAACCGCCCTTTTGCTTGTTCCTCACCACTACGTACGCCTAACACGCTCGTGCTTAAATCGTACCTTAGCACGAAACACCCACAAAACACATGTTTTGCAACACGCTTTGTCATACAGGCATTGCTTGTTATGGCCTAAATCCGTAACTTTGCCGCATGAGTACAAACCCGAACAACACATACGAAGAATGGCTCACGGCCATAACCGGTACCCGACTGCTGTTTAATACGATGGCCGAACTGGAAGATTGGCTTGATAATCACTCGCTACACAACAACGGCGTGAAACGGAGTTTCAAGTCGGTTCAACGTATGCGAGCCGCTTTTAGGGACCTTAAAGAACAAGTTCGACTTGATACCGACGAGGCAGAAGACCTCGAAATGCTGCTCGGCGAATATCAAACGGCATGGCGTTTCTACGAGGAACATTTATCGCGGCGCGCCAATCCCGAAGAGCTAGCCTTCCAACTACTCCAATTTTGCCATGCACCTGCACCACCAACAAACCTAAACCCACGCATCGCACAAACGTTTTTGCAAGTGCAAACAGAACACATCAGCACCCCTTTCCTCGTTGCCTTCTTGCTAAAAGCCATCCCCGGATATGGTTCGCGCGACGGCGATGCAACAGACATGGGTCAAAAATACGAGTCGGTAATGCAGTTACTCGAACGCTTTACCAGCAACACGCCCGTCTTTACCTTACTCCCCGCGCTGGTTAAGGCCAAACAGGAGAAGAAGAAAACAAGGTTGATGCTGATTTACCACACCCGCGAAGTGCTGGAAATCTATAATGGTTTGTCCCACCCCCAAGGGATTTACGATACGGCAGACAACGTGAAGCAACAGACAGTAGCGCTAGACCTTGATGGCTTTTGGAACGAATGCGAAGGGCGCAACGAGCATACCCACTTTTGGCAGTTTGTTGAAGCCGACAATAACACAGGACATTTTATGTTCCACTGGGAGAAATTAGCAGATGGAACAATGCGCCACACGCGTTTCCTTATCCGGTTCTTTTGGGGAGAACAGGGCAAACGCATGGCCAATATCATGCACCCCTTAGCGTTTTGGAAACACATACAGGGGCATCCCTATTCAGATGAAGTAAACACTTACTACCATGTAGAGAAGCCTAAGGGCAAACGCCCACATAGTCTAGACCTATTTCGCGAGTTTCCCTCCGACGTATGGCCTGCAAAAATCAACCTTACGCGCGTAACAGACGAATCCTTGAACGAGCAATACGCCAATTGGATAACGCACAACAAGGGAGTTACAGCCCTATATCCCTCGGCCGAATACACGTTTTATTTCAGTCTTTTCGCCGTCTCTATAAACTACATCTACATCCTATCGGTACTCGACAACTTTCTCTATCGCATCCCGCGAGATGCACATGAAGGCTTTGAGAGAATTAAAATGGGCGATAACGTTGGCCAACTGCTTATGGACAACAAAGCATACCTTGCCTTCGACGAGCTAGACATCTACCTGCCCATCGAACCCGAAACACTAGAGAAGTATGGCATAACCAAGGTTGCGAACTGGGAAGAAGCCCCAATGTAGTTGTTCCCCTCCACCCTCTTAAACAGCTGCAAACTCGCAATGCAGGCAGAGAGGGGGGAGGGGGCGAGAAGGACTGCCCCTAGTGCCACACACCACAAAAAACGATGTGCTAACTACAATAAATCCTGCTCTTTTAGTTCTTGCAATTCAGTTTTATCTGGGTTCTCCATCTTGGCAAGCCTTCTTGCATGATTCATTATCATGTCTTCAAAAATGTTGCGAATGAAACGTCCATTAGCAAAGTGGCTATCTTTTGCATCAATAGTTGCGTTTATTCTCTCAAACAATTTCGTCAATGCTAACTCCGTAACGGTGTAATCTTCTTTATTACACATTAATTTAAAGATCTCCATAAGCTCGTTGGCCGTGTAGTCCTCAAACTCAATGAACGTGTTGAAACGTGATTTTAGCCCAGGATTAGATTCGAAGAATTTAATCATAGGTTCTGTATAGCCAGCCACAATAACAACCAAGTCGTCTCGATAGTCTTCAAGTGCTTTGGTTAGCTCTGTAAGGCATTCACGTCCGTACGAGTCTGTATGCTCGTTTTCCGTAATGCTATATGCCTCGTCAATAAACAGCACTCCTCCTCTAGCTCCTTCTATAACCTTTTTTACCTTATGCGCAGTCTGACCTTGAAAGCCTGCAATCAAATCGGTTCTAGAAACCTCTACAAAGTGTCCTTTGGACAATATTCCTATTTGCTTATATATTCTACCCACAATACGAGCAACAGTTGTTTTCCCTGTTCCAGGGTTGCCGGTAAAGGCAAGATGGAGCGTACTTTTTGGAGAGCTTAAACCTAGCCCCTTCCTTAACTTTTGAACCTTTTGAAAACAAATTAAATCACTTACCTTTGATTTTACATTGTGTAGTCCAACAAGGTGGTCTAGGTCGTTAAGCAGCTCATCTAATGTTTTTTCTGTTTCCCCATCGCCGGGTTTCGCGTTGCTCTTACAAATCCTTTCAATACTCCTAATGCCATGTAGCATAAACAGACTATCTTTTAGTGCAATTGCAATCTGTCTTATTCTGCTATCTTCACTTTTTCCAAACTTTGTTATATATACAACAAGTTCAACGATGTCTTTTCGTTCAGACAACTTTATTACTCTCGTGGCACATTGATGAATTCTACCTTTGCTGTGTGTTACAGCGTCTAGATTGGTGGCTGTGTCTAAAAGGTTTTCCTCATACTTGTTTTCTATACTCATAATAATCCGGCTAAGCGTAAGACGAGTTGGATAATTGATAGAGACATAGCCCCAGCCGCAATAGCGTAAGCCGTTTTTATTTTGCTACTGACGATACGCTCGCCTTGTTCAATTCTCTTGTTGATGTCATTAAAAGAAGATTGTTGTTCCTCTTTGTTTCTATAAAATTCTTTTGTCAGTGTTACCTGTTCTTGCTTATTCGCAAGTATACTTGCTTTCTGTCTTTCCACATCCTTCCAAAGATTATCTATGTCGGCAAGGTGCTCGTAAGATTGCAGTTCTGAATGGTAGTTTTGCAGTATCAACAAATCCTTTTGTGTTTGGTTTTTCGTGTTATCTATCTGTTCGCCAATGTAGTTCAATTGATTTTGAAGTTCCGACAAAGAAGATTTAAAACTTTCTAAACTACCAACGTCAGCAAGTGAATGAATATTATTGTCTATTGTTGCCAATTGGGACATCGTAGAATCCCTAAAGTCTTTAAGAACCTGCACTGTTGCTTTCAAACCCAGGATGGTATTGTTGATGTCCTTTTGAGCCATCATGGCCTGTTCACTGGCTTTGTTGGCAGACTCTATCGCCCCTAGAATGCCTCGAATGTATTCTTTGTCAAGTTGGTCAAATGCGTTATATACTTTATGAAACTCCCTATATAGAGTGCGAAACCGCTCGTTAGCCTCAATAAATGCACTTTGTATATTCGACACTAATTCATTGGCTTCCTTACCCGTCACATTGTGTGCATTCCAACCAATTAGGTTTCCTTTTGTTTCGAAAGTTGGTAGGGTAATTGCCCTAGGTGTCGTCTGAGCCAATTTGCCTATCTCACTTAACTGTTTTTTGAAGTTATGTCCTTCTATTGATTTGTTTTCCATTCCTTTAAATGCTTTTAAGTGTATTGAATATTTCGTCCATCTCTTCATTGTTGCGTAAATGTTCCTCTGCCTGGGAGTCCGAATTAGACAATATGTGCTCTACCATATCGCGCATTCCTTTTGCACCCTCCTTATGCCTGTCTTTAATGTTAGACATAGTGTTGTGCTCTGTTGCTTCCAGATTCTTTTCTGAAACATTTAGAAGTGAGGTTTGCGTATTAAGTATCTCATTCTTCTTTTCCAATTGCTGCAATTTGTTTTGCTCCTTTTGCCTCTTGGCAATTAGCCTATCAATGAGATTAAGTGCCAATGCACCAACAAGACCACTACCCAATGCTCCAAAGAAAATTCCTAGTAAGCTAGCTAAGTTTCCCAACAATGGGATTTGAACCGCAAAGATCGGTATGCTAGTTAAGGCTTTCTCTATAACTTCGCCAAGAGCAATTGCTCCCACTGCGGTAAGCCCTGCAATAATAATTTTCCCCACTTCAAGCATTTTAGTCCCAAACGATTTATCTTTGTTTGCAGGGTTTTTAAAGTACTGTATGGCTTCTTTAACAGATCTATAACCTTGCTTTAAAAACGTCCAGGCCTTTTTAAGCATGCCAACAATTGGGCCACAAATTGCAGTAACTATTGTTGACAAAAGCGTATCACGAGCTGTGGTTAGGTGCTGTTTAATATTAGAGATAAAGTTCTTGATCGCTTTCTTAACAGACTCGGTGAATGTACTAATCTTACGCTTGCCTGAACGAAACCAAGAAATAAGTTCTTTTATTATATCTTTTATCAGAGCAGCCAACAATCCCATCAAAACCGACCGAAGCGCTTTACCTCCTATACGGAAAGCTTCTGCTTTTTGAGATTGTTTACCAGTTTCTATAGAACGTTTTTGCCCTTCTTCCTTCTGTTTCGCATATTCCTCGCGAGCTACCCTATCTCTTTCGAGAAGTTCTTCTTCGTCAATGTTGAAGCGTTCTGCCGCTCTTTTCCCATCTCTTTTATGGTTTACAGCATCCACCATAGCAGCATCTCTTTTAGATGCATTAAAATCTCTATCTAAGGGCTGATAGTTTTCCTTACCGATAGCGAAATCGTGTTGCTCTTGTCTGCTCAAATGTGCATTCACTTCGGGGTCTCTGATTATCTCGGTAGCAGGTATCGTGTGGTCATTTGGCATACTTACACTCCCCGAAGGACCATTAAGATAATTTCTCGCGTTAGGCTTTACTTGTGCAACAATTTCATCGCTAAATCTCTTTTTCCCCATAACGATGTTGCCATGCTCATCCCGAACAAAATTACTTTGCCAACTGTCATGTCTTTCTTGGTAGTCAATACTACTATTATGGCTTGCTATTTTACCGTTAGCAAAATTCTCTGTGGTTTGAATATGAGCAGAGTCTCGTAAGTCGAGCGGTAATCCGCGATTCTCCTTAACAAAGTCCTCTCCTGCAATAATACCAATCTGGTTGATGAATTGATCCCAAACCACATTCATAACAGTTTCGCCAAGTGTATCAGGACTACCTATCTTTTCAAAGTCTTCCTCTAACCCAGACAATTCTAACATATGCGATGCGAGTTCACGTTCAAGTAGAGTTTCATCCTCATAAAGAGCTTCTTCATCCTCATTAGCCCATTGTTGCAGTTCGTTATAATTATCATTCATAAATGTATGTCTTTGATGTTAATATTTCTGTTGATATTACTTTCTCGATTATAGCGTGGCCATAGATATAATAAGAGCTTGACTTATGCCTATGTATTGTCATAGCGGTTATGTTTGAATTTAGTTTAATATTGTTCGATGCAATTGAACAGCTACGGCTTAGAGCCGTGGGGCGTTGCTGCGCTGTTCGCTGCGGGTTACGAATGCAAAGTTACGCAGAACCGATGTGGCGACGTTTGCTGCGAGGGGAGAATGTGGGAGCAGACCATACAAAATGCGAACATAACGTATGGGCGTACGTAACACGTGCAGTTGCCATGTGGGGAAAAGGTGCTTTGGAGGCTAAACCAACAAACCGTTCAAGGCTGGTCCACGCAGACTTGCAGCGTGGAAAAGAAGCACTTATGGCTAAACATCGAGCGCGTGCCCATGCAAAAGCAGGGCAAGCAAAGTGCGTTGCGGTGTGTGCAGGCTGGCGTTTGCAGGCATAACCGGTGCTTGTTGGCCTTTGCGTGTAGCCAACAGCCAAAGCAGCTGTGTAGATGAGCGGTTTCATAGTTATTAAGCGTGTGCCCTTGTGTCTCCATGATGGGGGCGAGTTTTTAGTGTTTGTTGCGTGCGGTAGCTACATACGATAACAAAAAGCGCGGAGACTACCGTCACCCGTCCCGCGCATATAGGCTCTCGCATTGCCCTTACAGTAGAACGAGCAACTGCAGAGCCCCACGCCGATGCGCTATATATGGCCGCTCCACACAACAAAGGCCATGCGCGTGGCAACAAGCCAACGGCATTCTCTGGTGTAGAGGGCGTGATAATTGCATCATTGCGGACATCTACTTGTTGCCTCGTCTCTGACTGCAAGTTCGAATTTGCGAGATTCATATACGCCAAAGACAAGACGTGGGTAAACGTCTTTCCATTATGTATGTGCCGTCTTGGCGGCCATAATCCGCAAGCGGATGGGCGATGTCGCAAAGGACGGCATTGCAAAAATACTAAAAAAGTTTTAAACAAATGGTGGATAGGATAGAAATTTTATTGAAACCGTCTTGGATTTTAATATTTTATTGAGAGGAGCTGGTTGTCTTTGTGATGCCAGCACAAAATAAACGTTCCTCTTCATGCGCGAAGTGCAGGACAGCAAACTCGCTGGCTTGTAAACCCACGAAAGCCCAACAAATCCCGAAAAAATTGATTCACGGCCTCATCAACTCACCACCTTGCAAACTTATCAACTCATCACCTCACCACCTTTCCACCTTGCAAACTCATCAACTCATTAACTCAAAAACT
>NZ_KV815049.1:0-34725 GCF_001814145.1 Prevotella sp. HMSC073D09
GCTAAATGCAAGGCGAAAAGCATAAATATCCACCACAATCGCATAAACAAAGCCTTTAAAAGCCACGAAACACATGGCCGAAAAGGGTAAAATAGGTGTTAAAAAGTGGGATTTTAGGGTCTAAAAGGGAACATTTGGGCCTGAAAAATCATGAGCCTACCACCAAACTAGAGAGACAAAAAGGTGCAAAATGCAGCTATTTTCTTAAAAGTAGACAAGGGAAGGGGCGTGAAAGGGATGAAAATAGTGTCTTTTTAGCCACTTTATGGCCAATGTTTACGCTAGAACAACATGAAAATTAGAAGGTGCTTGTAAAATAAAAATAATGGTTTTAAGATTTTTGGATGAGGAGATTTTGAGATGAGGAGCAGACGAGTTGATGAGTTTTTGAATTTTGTTTATTCTGGGGTTTGTGAGTTCCTGAGTTGATGAGCAAACGAGTTGATGAGTTTTTGAGTTTTGCTTATTTTGGGGTTGGTGAGTTTGTGCGTTGGTGAACAGACGAATTGATAAGTTTTTGAGTTTGTTTTTGCGGAGGTTGTGCGTTTTGTTTTTGGGGAAGTTGTGCGTTTCTGCGTTGATGAGTTCTTGCGTTTTTGAGATGGTGGGTTATTGAGTTGACGAGTTTGCATGTTGAGGAGACTATAAGCTGATGAGTTCTTGAGCATGTGAATTGACGAGTTGACGCCTGCGAGAGTTGTTGGGCTATCTCGAGCTTGCCTACCCGCGAGTAGCCTTGTCCTCGCGCTATGTATATAAAAGAGGAGTGCACATCTTGTGGTGACAGCACAAATTTAGACCCATGAAAGGTAAACTCGGCATCAATAAAAGTTGAGAACGCCTTTTCGAAACGAATGTTTTAGGAATTGACAGAAATCAAAAAACGCACGAAAGCTTGCCAAATTCGCAACTTTTTCGTAATATTGCAAACGAATAACAAAACGCTTTTAGGATATGCACCCATTAGAGAAGTTTAGATATTGCCCCTGCTGCGGCAGCTCGCGCTTTGAAGAGAACACGGAAAAGAGCAAGGTTTGCAAGAGTTGCGGTTTCGAATATTTTCTCAATCCCAGCAGTGCCAACGTGGCCTTCATCGTTAATGCCAAAGGCGAACTACTTGTTGAGCGGCGCAAAGAAGACCCCGGCAAAGGCACCCTCGACCTTCCTGGCGGCTTTTCGGACATCAGCGAGACGGCCGAAGAAGGCGTACGCCGCGAGGTGAAAGAAGAAACGGGGCTCACCGTAACCAATTGCCAATACCTGTTTAGCCAGCCAAACGTTTACCGCTACGCTGGATTTGATGTGCATACGCTCGACCTATTTTTCCGTTGCGAAGTGGAAGACGAGAGCCAACTGCAAGCCATGGACGATGCCGCCGAGTGTTTCTGGCTCGCTCCCGAAGACATCCACACCGAAGAATTCGGCCTGCGCTCCGTTCGACAAGGGCTTTACGAGTTTCTTAAATATGTGGAGGCAAAGAAGGCCGAGAGCAAAGGCGAACCCTCGAAATGGAAAAGCTGCCTGCCATTTAGAAAGGACGAGAAAGCTGAATAAAGCAAGCGACAGGCCGACGGTCAGGCACTTGGCCAACCCTTTTACTGGTATTGCTAGCATTTGCGTTTAAAACACTACCTGCAACATAGCGGCTGCAAACATCGTATAAACGGCGTTGTAGCCACATCCCAAGTGGCGTTGCACACACGCAACGGGGACTTGTTAACCGCCACAAGGGGCAGGGACACACACCGCAAGGGGATTGCAACATCACGACCATCAACCGGTAGCTCCGCCAAAAGCCGCACAACGCCCACGCATGGCCTGCAACTTGTTGGCAACAGCCCGCTTACACCCGACTTATTATACAAAGAAACCAACACATCTCTTTGTCCCCCACCCCACTTCCAAGGGGCTGCAGCCCCACCATAGGTTAACCTACCCATCAGGAAAACAGAAGAAAACCTGAACTCAACGACACCATTTTATAATCAAACCAAATTGGGCTTGAAACGCGCGTTCCACTCATAGGCAAAGCAAGCGGCCGATAATGATTGGCACAGAACAAAATTTCACGCTCCCAACTACCGCGTAGCGTTTGACCACACAAAGAGCCACCGCATGAAGACCACCATCACCGACCTGCCCTTCATACGGCTAGATAACACCTCATCTTTTTAATGTCGGTTGACTATAATCCCCCCTCTTCCACTTATAGCACCATTAAATTCCAAGACAGCACCCACGCTTTGCTTGCGTCTTACCAAACTACCAAAGTGAAAGAGCATATCATTATTACGCTTACAAAAAGCACAAATATCAGCCTCAATAAATCGCAAAAAGAAACAAAAAGATAGCTAAACGTCAACAATATGCTTTCTTCACCCCTTAAAACGAATAAAAAACGCTGGAATGTAACATTACGTACACTTTTCAAACAAATATCATACAGAAAAGACAATATCAGCAACAAAATTGCAAAAAAGTTCAGCTTTAAAGGGGTTTTCTACACATTATTCACTAACTTTACCGCCGTGTTAGGAACGATTATGGTAGATTGAAGCAGCTCAACCCACCACGAATGGCCTGTAACACAGACAGAGTTGGGCGCGCCAACCGCCTAACCATTGGAAATTTCGTATCAACCAAACAACAACAATCGCTGCATTTTTTATGTTTTGAGCCTATGAAGAAGTTCTACTCGTTTCTTTTAGGAACAATTTTAGTTATGGTTTCGTCGGCCGCTTATGCCGACAGCAACATCAAGATAAACGTTGATGATGCCAGCCGAGTGAGTATTATGGTTAACGGCGTTGCGATAAACAACCTTGTTAACGGAGAAAACAACATCCCGATTACCGCAAGTGGCTCGTTTGAAGTGAAGGCTACAGACGGGAACTGCCTGGTAGACGTGGTAAAGAAAACCGCCAAGGGAGACACCAAACAGAACATTTACAGCATGACGAGCTGCTATGTGTACGTCAACCTGCCCGACGACAACGGGTGTACCATCAACATCACCACCAACACCTTCGCCAAATTACGCACAGCCTCGTGCACCGTTAAGGTAGACAATGCGGCAAAAGTGAAGGTGCAACGCTCTGGAACATTTACAGACGTGGTGCTAAAAAATGGCGACAACACCATCCATTGGATTCCCGACGTGGAGAAAGAAATTGTCATCAGTACGGTATCATACATGGCCGCACCGCTTTACAGCATCGTGGTAGACGGATTGCAACTGCCCAAAGGCAACACATCCTATACGGTTAAGCCCAAAGACGGCGGACTGATAGACATCACCGCAAACTATCCCGACAAAGACTGCCGCGTTAAATTCGCGTTCAGCACCGAAGAGGCCAAGGGTGTTGTAAGCAGCGTTACCGTAGACGGCAAGCCCGTAACCAACTACACCGACCCCAATTTCTCGGTAAAGGCCGGTTCAAGGCTCACCATCACGTTCAACACCACCACCCACGCCATCGATGCGGTGAAGGTGAACGGAACGCCAAACACCATATACGGCAGCCTGAACCTCACAATTACCGACGACATGAACATCGACATAGCCGCACATAAGCTTGGAAAGGTGAAGGCCATGTTCTATATAGACCATGCCGAAAACATCATCTTATACCAAGGATGGGACTATAACCAAAACCACATTGCCCTACAAGACGGCATGAACACCATCGAACTGCCCGAAACGAACTGCGTGGTTAAGGTGAGGGCAAAGGACGGATGCAAGATTAAAGTGCTGAGACTGAACGGCAAACAATATACGAACAACATCGACGGCGTGTACGAAATAACGCTGAAAAACGGAATGAACATCGGCGTTGAGACTTCGGCACCCAAGCGCGACAAAACAGCTACGGTGTTTGTAGACAGCAAACAACTGGCCGACCGTTTCTTCTACTTCAACCGACAAGACCGAACGGAAGTGCCACTGAACAACGGAGAGAACACCATCAAATTCGGTGAAGACGACAACCCCTTCACACTGGCCTTCGACGGAACCGACCTGAGCAAACTTAAAGTGCGGCTCAACGGAAAAGAAGTTGAAGCAACGGGTGGAGGCGGACACACCTACGAACTTGAATTTGCAAACGGCGACCGCCTTGAAATATGGTTCAACGGGATTTCCACCAACGGCATTGCCAACCCTGCCGCCGCCAACAAGACCAACAAGCGCGTGGTTTACCGACTCGACGGAACGCGCGTTGATGAACAAAAGAACCTTCCAAAAGGGCTATATATCATTAACGGAAAGAAAATTTTTATCAACAAGTAATGAAGCGAACATTTCTCACCACCATTTGTGCTGGCCTCCTATTGGGAGGCTATGCACAGTCGAAAATCGACTTGCAAAGCCAAGTTACGTTGAAAGAAGAGCTAAATCCAAAAATTCCACGTTACAACCCACAAACCAGAAGCATCGTACAGAGCAACGCAAAGCCCCAACGAACGATTGGCATGATTGAGTTTGACGGGAAGGAGGCTCTTGGAACACTTGCCGAAAACAATGTGAGCGTACTGCGGGTAAAAGGCAACATCGCCATCGTTAGCATGCCGCTAAATGGCGTTGAGCAGATAGCCGAACTGAAATGCGTACGCAGAATACAACTGTCACGCCCCGTTGCACAGAAAATGGACCGCGTTAGAGAGGCCGTTGGCGTAAACAAAATACACCAAGGCGTTGGCCTGCCGCAAGCCTATACGGGCAAAGGAGTGGTTACGGGCATCGTAGACGGAGGCATCGATCCCAACAACATCAACTTTCTTAAACCCGACGGAACCACACGATACGGTTATGTTAGCAGGCTGTACACCAGCAGTGCAGGCAAAGACGGGTTCATCTGGGAGAGCTATTTCCCCAAAGAGCAGTTGCCCGAAATAGCCAAACACAAGAAATCGATGGACAACGTGTTTGCCATTGAAGACTTTGAAACCGACAACAGAGGGCAGTTTCATGGCACCCACACCACCGGAATTATGGCCGGAGGATATAAGGGAATGGCCACCGTTGCCGTTACCAAGGACAATAAGACGTCGAAAAACATCGAGATGCCCAACCCCTATTACGGAATAGCAACAGAATCGGAGTTGGTGGCTTCGTGCGGAGACCTGCGCGACGTGTTCATCGCACTGGGCATAGACGACGTTTACCAATACGCCCGCCTATCAGGGCCGCAGGCCAAGCCCTGTGTCATCAACCTCTCGTTAGGCAGCAACCTGGGCTCGCACGACAGCACTAGCGTGATGAACCGCTACTTAGCCGGCTGCACAGACAGTGCCATCATCTGCGTGGCAGCAGGCAACGAGGCCAACTATCCCGTGGCACTGAACAAGACTTTCACCCAAACCGACAACAAGCTGCAAACCTTCATCCGCCCAATGGCAGAAGGAAAACAACACATAGGAAAGAAAGACTACTACAACTTTCGCAATGGGCAGGTGTACGCTTACAGCTCGGATGCCACCGAGTTTAAGATGCAAGTGGTTGTGTTCAACGAGGAACGCGGCCGTATTGCCACACGCATCACCGTAGAACCCAGTCCCACCGGTAAGCTAACCATGTATTCATCTGGGGGCGAATATGCCGAAGAAGGAGCAATAACCGGCAATTCGGTCTTCAACAATGCCTTTGAAGGATACGTAATGGTGGGCGGAACAAAAGACCCTGAAACGGGTCGCTACTACGCCATCGCCCGTTTCCTAACCAGCGACAACCAAACAACCAACAAAACGGGTAAATACAAACTAGGCATACTTGTTGAAGGGAAGGATGGCAAACGCGTAGACCTGTACGGCGATGCGCAGTTCGTTTACTTCGACGACTACGACGGTGCCTACAACGATGCCAATGGAAGTGGAATTTGGGCGAAGGGTTCGCGCAACGGCACTATCAACGACATGGCTTGTGCAGCAGGCATGATTACCGTGGGAAGCTATAACGTGCGCGACCACTGGGCAGCTATGGACGGATGGGTCTACGGCTACAACAGGCACGAATATGATGAAGGCAAGGTGACGCGTTTCTCTTCTTTCGGGACGCTTCTCGACGGCCGCAATCTGCCATTAGTTTGCGCACCCGGCGCAGTTGTTATATCTTCGGTTAACACCTACACCGTTGAAGACCCCAAGAACGGCTACGCCCCGGTGAACTTGCAAGCCAAGCACACCGTCAACGGCAAGAGCTATTACTGGCACCAAACCCTGGGCACATCGATGGCAACACCTGTTGTGGCAGGTTCTATCGCACTTTGGCTCGAAGCCGACCCAACGCTTAAAGCCGCAGACGTTGCCGACATCATCCGCAAAACGGCTGTTGTTGACAATGATGTGAAAGAAGGAGACCCCGTACAATGGGGCGCAGGAAAGTTTGATGCCTACGCCGGACTGAAAGAAGTGCTACGCCGCAAGGCCGGCTCAACAGGCATCAACACCGCCGAAGCCGACAACAAAACCATCATCACCCCGGCCGGGCCAAGGCACTTTAACGTGTTTAGGGCTGGCGAGAAACAATTGGAAGTGCGCGTTTTCACCATGGCAGGGCAACTTGCACACACCCAATCGGCCGTGGGAGACGAAACAACCATAGACGCCAGCGCATGGAGCAAAGGCGTTTACCTTATCCAAGTGAACGGAAAATCAGCGAAAAAAATTATTATTTACTAGCAGCGTATGAATTACAAACAAAACTTACTTGCATCTTTGCTGTTGGCATTGATGGCAGTGGTGGGCCTGCCGGCGTTCGCACAGAACAAAGATCAGCAACCCATCATCACATTCCATACCACCGTGTATGAGGAAAATAAAGGCGAATCGCCTATCGTAACCTTCTCGCTTGGTAGCACACAAGGCAACGAATACGTGGAAATAGACTGCGGAAACGGACGCGAAGAACTGTCTGTTGGCGTTGCCAAGCTGAAACAAGGCGCAGAAGTGCCCACAGGTACAGACTACTCGGGAACGGTTACCAGGGACGGCATCGTAAAGATTTACGGCGACCCGAACAAGATCGACTTCTTCAACGCTACGGGTTGTAAGATAGACCAAATCACCTTTCACAAGGATTTGAAACTGTCTTACCTGCGATTGGCCTACAACTCCATTAAGCAGATAGACCTTTCCAACCTCAAATCGTTGCAGTTCCTCTACCTGCGCGACAACCCCTTCTCGGCACAAACGCCGCTTAGGCTGGGCAACATGCCCGAACTTTTGGAACTGGAAATTGCACAATGCGCATACGTACAGTCTAAGTTCGAGTTAAAGAACTTTCCCAAGCTGGTTTCTTTCGACGCCTACCACTGCCGCACCATCACAGAGGTAGACACCAAAGGCTGCACCACGCTGCGCCGATTGAGCCTCGACATGACCGACATCAGCACCATCGACGTTTCGCACAACGCCAACCTGAATGTACTGAACGTTAGCGACACGCGAGTAAACAAGCTAGACATCAGCAAAAACTCCAAGCTGAACGAGCTCTACATAGAGCATGCTTCGGGTACGATTAACACCGATGTGAAGTTCGACGACATCGACCTGACCCACTGTCCAGACCTGCGCCACTTCTATTGTGCGGGCAACAACCTGCGTTCGCTTAACCTGAGCAAAGTGCCTAAGCTCGTTACGTTGGGCGCAAACCACAACAAACTCACCTCTATAGACGTGAGCAATTGTCCCGACTTGTACATCTTCAACATACGCAAAAACCTGATGACCTTCGCATCGCTGCCCAAACCGCAGAACACCTGGCGCGAGTATTACTACGACCAACGCGACCTGGTGCTGGACGATACCTACAAGGTGGGCACCGTGCTCGACTTCTCTAAACAAGTTTTGCGCGAAGGAACAACCACATTGGGCAAACTCTACAAGCTGGATAAAGACGTACTGGCTCAACGTACCGAGCTAGATGCCAGCTATTACTACTACGATAACGGAAAGGTAACGCTGCTTAGGCCCGTAGACGGCAAGGTGGTGCTTATCTTCACCAACACCATTTTCAACGAATACCCCCTATTTACCGAACCATTCACCGTTAAAGACGATAGCGAATTTGGTAAGGACGTAAGGGCAATAGACTTTGCCACCACCGCAACGGCTGGACAAACCATCAACCTAACCGTGGGAATGAAGGGCGCAACGCCACAGAAACCCGTAAAAGTTAAGGTAGACTTTGGCAACGGACAACTGAAAGAAGTAAACATCACCGCCGAAAAGCCCACTGCCGCGAACATCACCGGTCAGCGAGCAGGTAACGGAAACATCGTGGTGACCGTACCGCAAGACAACTATGTGACGGCTCTTGAAGTGAAAGACTTGAACATCACAAGCATAGATGTTACCGAACTAACAGACCTGCGCGTGCTGTCGCTCGTAAATACGGGGCTTACCACCATCGACTTGGGACGCAACAACCAGCTCGAAAAGCTCAACTTGTCGCACAACCAGCTCAAAACCATCTCGCTGAAAGGCAAGTCTAAGTCGCAATACAAGAGTCTGCTCACCAACGTGAACCTCAGTTATAACCAACTGGAAACAATCACGGTAGACGATTACTTCACCATTACCGACTTAGACCTAAGCCACAACAACTTGGCCAACCTCGACTTGCGCCGTGCCGATGCACTGGTAAGAGGAAACCTGTCGTACAACAAGCTTACAAGACTGATTCTCGACCACAGCGAACAGCTCAAAGAACTAAACGTTTCTAACAACAAGCTTACCTTGCTGGGCATTATCCCCTTAGCGCCAGTTGCCAAACTCGACATCAGCAACAACTACTTCACACTGGCCAACATGCCCAACAGGTTTGGTCTAGACGAGGCCCACTTTACGTACGCTCCGCAACGCGAAGTGGTGATTGCCACCACATCGCCCGGTATCGACCTCACCGAGCAATACGTAACCATCAACAACAAAACCACCAACTTCGTTTGGAAAACCGAAGGCGGACAACCTTACGTGCTGGGAACCGACTACCTGGACGACAAGGGTTCTACCAGGTTTAAGAACCTAACCAAAGGCAAAGTGTATTGCGAAATATCACACCCGGCCTATCCCGCATTCACGGGTAAGAACATCTTAAAGACCACCTTGGTGCAACCCATCCCCGTACCAACAAACGAACTGGCATCCTTTACCACCACAAACAACAAAGACAGCGTGCAACTGTCACTGCGTGGCAACATCGAAGGCATGTCTGTTTACTTCGATTGGCGCGGCGACGGAGCCATGAGCCAATACGTTTTGAAGGCCGACACCTACACACGCTTTACCGCCCTTACCAACAAAGGCGTGAAGGTGCGCGTATTGGTGTCGAAACCCGAAGAGAAACTTACCGTGTTCAGCGTTACCAACGCCAAGATGTCTTCGGTAGATATCAGCAAGTTGGCAGACACCCGCTCTATTACATTAGACAACGTTGGCCTCTCCAAGTTCGACTTCGCGCCTAGCACAGCACTTAAACAGCTAGACCTTAGCCGCAACAACATCTCTGACATAGACCTCTCGAAGTATCCCAAGCTCGAATACCTGTCCATGTCCGACAACAAGCTTACCAAGCTCGACCTTACTAAGAACAAAGATCTGATAGTGGTAAGCCTTAGCCGAAACAACCTGACAGAGGTTAACTTCCGCGGACTTACAGCACTGGAGAGCCTCGACCTAACGGCCAACTCGATGACAACGCTCGACTGTAAGCCGCTGCTCAACTTGGGTCAGCTCTTCGTCAGCAACAACAAGCTCACGTCCATCAACGTGAAGAACAACGCCTACTTGCGTGCGTTGAACCTTGTTGGCAACAACCTCCGTTTCTCTTCATTGCCTCCCACAACGGGCACTTACCGCACATCGTATGCCTATCAAAGGCAAAACCCCGTTGACGTTAATGCTAACGGCAACAAGGTAGACCTCAGTTCAGAGGCTGTCATCGACGGAACACCCACCGTGTACCGCTGGTTTACGGGTAATGTGAACGTAGATAAGAACGGAAACCTACAAGGCGAGGAGTTTAATGTAGATGACGAATACACCGTAACCAACGGCGTTACCACACTGAAACTGACCAAACGCTACGAAGACTTGGTTTGCGTAATGACCAATGCCAAGTTCCCTAAGCTGCTGCTACACACCAAGCACATCCGCTTCATACCCGACGCAACGGGCATCGAGGATGTAAATGCCGACAACACCGACACCTTTATCAAGGTTGTTGAAGGCGGCATCGTGGTAGAAGCCGCAACAGGAAGCGTAGTTAACGTGTATGGCATAAACGGCGGTTTGGTACAGAAGGCTAAGATGAACGGCACAAGCCAAAGCTTCTCTCTGGCCAAAGGCGCATACGTTGTTACCGTAAACAACAAGGTTGCCAAGGTAATGGTGAAATAAACCTCACGCATTTGCCTAGTGGCAGAAATCCCAAAAGGGGATGGCAGATTGGTTTCTGCCATCCCCTTTTCGTTATTGCGCAGCCCCAATTGCCTTATCCCAATCGGCCGTTAGAGCCTGCTCAGCCCGTGTGTATTGTGAAGCATCTCGCCTATCTTGCTCTTGAAGGCGTTGCGGGCAACGTCAAAAGGACAAGGCTGGCAAGATGCCGACAAGCAAACGAAAGATGAACAGGAAGCGGTGCAAACAACCTAAAACAATTGATAAGCCGTATAACTACCCGTCGGGGGCGTTATAGAACATGATGAGAAAGATGCCTCGGCTATCAACTTATTCGCTCCTTAACTTGTCAGTCCGTCAGCTTGTCAACCCGTCAACCGCTCTCCTTTTGTCCGCTTTTCAGCAAGAAATTTAACACTAAGACTGTCCTTTTTATCCATCAACCACTAACCTTGCCGCAAAAAATCGATTCTCGCGAAGGTTTTTTCTAATGCAAAAAGGGCTTAGCATGTGCATGCAGCAAAATGAATATTTATTTCTAGAAAACCTCATTTGCACCAGATTTTGGGCTATTTGCAGCAAAATGCACTGCGTTTTGATGCAAAATAGAGTGAATTTTGGTGCAAAATGCACTGCGATTTGCTGCTAAATGCACTGCGTTTTGGTGCTAAATGCAAGGTAAAATGCTGCTAAATGCACTGTGATTTGCCCCTAAATGCAAGGCTAAATGTATAAATATGCTGTGAATGTAGGTGCAAAAACCTTTCTGCCCGATTGAAAACGTGTGCAGAAAAGATGCTAAATAGCAGTAAAAAAGTGGATTTTTAGGGGTAAAAGGCCGTTTTCGGGGAGTGAAAACGGCGAGCTTTCAACCAATCTAGAAAGGCAAAATGGTGCAAAATGCAGGCATCTTGCTTAAAAGCGGACAAAACAAAAGCCATGAAAGGCTAAAAAATGTGGCTTTTTACCTACTTTACCGCCTACATATTCGCTAGAACGGAGCGAAAATCAGAACGATATTGTAAAATTAAAACAACAAATTAAGTTTTGTGAGGTTGGGAGTTGATGAACTGATGAGCTGATGCGGTTGTGAGGCAGTGAGTTTGTGAGTTTGTGGGTTGATTTGTTGATGAGCTGATTGTTTGATAAGCTTGTGAGGTCGTGCGTTTGTAAGTTGATTAGTTTGTGAGTTGAGCAGTTTGTGAGTTTGTGAGTTGAGCAGTTTGTGAGTTTGTGAGTTTGCAAGTTGATTGGTTGATGAGTTAAATGGTTGATGAGTTGAATAGTTGATGGGTTGAATAGTTGATGGGTTCTTGCGATTGCAATTTGATGAGTTCATGTCCTTGCCAGTTGCTGAGTTTTCGCGAGTTCATAAGCCAACAAGTTGATTTGCGCTCCACTTCATACATGAGAGGAGTGTTTATCTTGTGCTGGTAACACAAAGACAACAAGCTCCTCTCTTTTTATAGAAATATTAAATGACTAGTCGGTTTCTACATCAAGCCACAACGAATATGCTTTAGCCCCAAGGGCTGCTTGAGCCTTTTTCAGTGAGCACTGGTTGCTGTAAGTCATCACTTCTTTCCACTTATATTCATCTTATAAATGAGATGCAACATTAAGTAATTTGGGATAGCATTAAAACGTGTCTCGGTTTTTCCTTGCCCGTTTATCTCATAATTTATGCTCTTGAGTTGATGAAACATATCGTAGCCTTCAAGTTTGGCTGCCAGTTTCCCTTTAAAGAAACTCTTACTAATGTATACGTTACAAATTAAATCATTAGTATTTATAAGAGGATCTGAATAACCGCGGCGACTAAACATCTTAAGATCCATACCTGTTTCTAATCCAAATTTAAATTTGTATGAACCTAGGATTCCATAATTAAAATCCAAGGTGCGAATAGTTGAGAAATTTTCACGTCTGCTGTTAGCGTATCTCCATTTCATTTCACCAACCAAGCTACAGGTCAATCCTCCTTTTTGATAATTTAAAGATAGGTCATCCTCTAACCGATGGTTATTCACTTTGCTCAACATACTTTCTGTTTGACCTGTTACTCCTGTGAAGTCTACATTGTGGTTGTAACTATAAACGATAGCGTTCACTAATGTGAAGTGGTTTTTATTATCTAATGGAAAAGTATCATATAATCCAATATTGCCAGACCAGTTCCCCCTAACATTCTGTGGCTTATATGTATATATACCTGTTGTAGGATCGTAAGTAAATCCATTAGCAATAGCATTCTGATGAATATCGATATCTATAAATGCCATCGGCAGCTTAAATCGCCTATTGTTGTTATCACCAAAGGCTAAATGTACATTTGTTTTTCTACTGTTTTTCAAATTCGGATTACCTAAAGAGATGGCTAAAGGATTGGAATCATCAGATCGGGTAATTTTTGAGTAAAGGTCTGGAGTTTCCATTTTCGAAGTCAAAGTTCCGTAAAAACTGTATTTGTTTATTGTAAACCCCATATTTAAAGACAAATCTGAAATCCAATTATATTGCTGGACAGAAGTGCTTAGCAGTGAATTGCGGTAGTCAAGTTTTTCACTTTTGTAACCAACAGACACGATTGTGTTGAAGAACACATTGTTGTGATTCTTAGATGTTGAATAACCAAATCCGAGTGAAGCCGAATTTTGCTTACTCATATAATATCCTTTGTAACTATTGTTAGCATCTAATGAGAGTAGGAGTGAATCACGTGAAGAGGGTAAGCTGCCAAGAGGGTGTTCCTCTTTTTGCCATCCGTCTAGTTTGTCTAATCGGTATTTTTGGTTGTTTCGGTAAATACCCTTTTGCTGATACTGATATCCCGTAAAAATTTTAAGACCATTAGGAACCACGAATGTAT
Organism: Prevotella sp. HMSC073D09; assembly: GCF_001814145.1. NCBI lineage: Bacteria > Pseudomonadati > Bacteroidota > Bacteroidia > Bacteroidales > Prevotellaceae > Prevotella > Prevotella sp. HMSC073D09. The sequence continues at coordinate 13,265 of NZ_KV815049.1, forward strand.
ATTGTGGCTCTAAACGATAATTGTAAGAATAAGATGGCGTGTCGTCATATCGATTGCGGTAGTCATCTATGGCATTGTCTTTTAAATACTTCAACTGGTAATTGTTGAACATTGAATTCGTGGTATTTAAATAGTTACCTTCTATCAATGCTGATATACGATCACCCGATTGCAACTTTTTATATGCATTAACATTGGCGGAAGTTGTGAGTGAATGACCAAATCCATATGTTTTTGTAGACAATCGGTTTACACCAAAATCATTTACAAGCCTGTTTCTTGAAGAGGAGAATACCGTATCTAATATTGCTTCTGTGCTACCTATCGGTGAGGGGTCTGCATTGAAGCGTGCTGAACGGTCAGCTCCCCAATTATCAAATTTATTGTAATTTAAGTTTATGGTTGATTTTAGGTAAATGGGGGTCGAAATCTTTAAATTGTTTTGAAAGTCATAAATAAAGTTCTTGGATTTAACATCTGAGATGCTACGATTAAAGTTGTTTCCCCCATTTAAGAAAGACTCAGATATAATTTGACTGATATTATGTGTATCTCTCCACGAGAAACTTGTAGACATACTGTTTTCCAATGTGTTTTTTTCATTGCTAACAGCAGCGTTTAGACCAACTGTCTTTTGTATAACCTGGCCGTTTGGTAGCTTAGTTGGATCCCAGTCTCCCTTTTCTCCAGGTTTGCGGTCTTCATTCACATTATTACTATTTGAGAAAACAGATAACTGCAATCGTGGTGTGAAGTATAGTCCGAACGCTTTGGCTGCATACCTGCTGTTCGTACCACCAGCTATATCAAAGTTAGCTATAAAAGTTTTTTCATATTTTTTCTTTAGTAAGACATCCATGATGTAGTCTTTCTTATCAATGTCAATACCCATCGCTTGGCCCCTATCAGTACTCTTTTCAAAAACCTTTAGATTTTTAACCGTATAGTTTGGTAAATTTTCTATTAATTGTTTGTTATTTCCCTTGAAGAAATCTTTGCCGTTAAGTGTAAGATAATCTAATTTTCGGCCATTGATGAATATTTCGCCATTACTATTAAGTGTGGCACCTGGCAACTGTCTGATCAGAGCATCAAGCATACTTCCCTCTGGAAGATTGAAGGCATCTGCATTATATATAATAGTATCACCCTTCATAACCATCTTAATTTTTGTACTCTTAACAACGACCTCGCTTAGCATATGCTCTTTATTTTCCATTCCTTTTTTCTTGATGGGAATGTCTTGCATGTCAATGCTTGTATTTCTACCTTTGAACAGTACCTCTTTGTTGACAAAAGTTGTAAAATAGTCAGGATGTTCTATCTTAAAAATGTATTCCCCCTCACTCAAATTCTTTTGTATATAGAAATAGGAGTCGGGATGAACAGCTTTGTCGTTCCATATAAAGGTGCGACATGTATCTATCACTGTACTATCTGCCGACAGTAAAGTTAGTTTGACATCTGATATAGGGAGGTTTGTAAACGAATCTACAATACGGCCATGAATAGTATAATTCCGCGTTGGGGGAAGCAACTTCGTTGTTTGATAAGCTAATATTTGTTTTGGTAGTAATGTTAATAAAGAAAGTAAGACAACTGGTGTCCATTTTGGCATTTTTATATTCATAATCATTTTTCACAAATAAAGAGTATGTTTGATTATTTTGTAGTCACTACGAAATGGTTTTAGAATTAACCAATCGGGAATTGAGAGTTAGAAGCGACTCCAACTCTTCCTTGTAATCGGCGATGTGCTCGAAGAAATTCATCACCGCACGCCTGAACTCCACTTTCGTTCCGTAAAACCAGGTGTTGACGACTTTCTTCCAGAGCATTTTCCAAAGGCGTTCGATGAGGTTGAGGTTTGGTGAGATGTTTCACCAAGAGCAATTGCTCTATGGCCAATACGTCTTCGGTAAAGGTTGGCCAAGGCTTCTTGAAATGGGGCTTGCTGGCAGAACCATGCCAACGCGACATCTCTTCGTCGTGGTAGTATTGCGCCATCTTATCGTATTCGGCCTTACCGATGCAGGCTATGGTTATGGCATCGATGCAATGGTGGCAATGGTTAAGTCGCGATTTCTTTTCGTACTCGCCTTGTAGTCCCCACATACGCCTGAACTCGGCAGTGGTTACGCCCTTCACCACGTACACATTGCTCTTGTTGGGGTTGTCTGCGCAGTGGAAAAGCGACTTTAAAAACAATCTTGCATACTTTGAAACCAAACCGATGCCGGTACCTTGACGGCGACTAAACCCTTCGGGCACCTCGGTCATCGTAAACCGACTGTATTTGCCCTGCCAATAAGACAGCTCCATCTTCAAGCGATGGCGTTTTTGTATCAGCCGGTCTTTCATAGCTTTCTCCATACCACCATACGTGCGTATCTTGTCTAGCTGTTTTCGTAGGTCTTCGCACTTGCTTTTCCAATGGTCAATTCTTACCAATATGTCTGCATGGTTAGACAGTTCGGTGGGTAGTTTCGCACCTTTCACCTGCCTATTAAAAGTGGCATCGCAGAGCGTTAGGTTCATTTGCGTGCTGTCGCCACCAACACTTCGGGGGATGGTATGTTCGATATCGAACTTGGGATTGTCACCAAGGAAATCGCAGATGCCAATCTGGGTGCCTGTATATAAGCACAGATGGTTTTGCTCTTCCCACAATTGGAACTTGAGTATGTCGGTGTCTGTCGGCTCTATCTCTTTGTGACATTCACTCTTATATAAGGTTATGATGTCATCGCGATATTGTTTCCGTTTCTTCTCTTGTTCTCTTTGGTAGTCGGCAATGGCCTTGCGTTTGTTGGCATCGTTCAGTTCGCGAGCATATTCAACGTGCACCTCCGTGTCGCGGTCTATTACGCCATCGCGCAACAGCTGGTTAACCACGCTGCGTAATATGTGCAACGAGCGCATGGCCATGGGGTTGCGAATGGCGTTGGTGCGAGGGCTACCCAACTGAAACACACCCATCTTGTTAAGCTTTGCATCGGGATAGGCCTCTATCATCGAGGGATGATAAAGTGCATCGGCTGCACCTGGGCGCAGGTCGACCACGTCTTGCAAGTGACTTTTAATGCAGAAGTCTATTGTACCCTCAACGCCACGGTCTTTGGGGTTATAGTTTTCGATTATCTCCATCAGCCCCGAAAGTATCTGCTCGCGTTTGTGGGCATCGTTCCAAACGGCTTTTGTAACGATGTCGGGTATCTTGGCCAAGTGTACCGCATGTGCATAAATGAACCCTTGGCGCAAGAAAGGCAGGATGTTGCGAATGGCTTTAAGACTTAACGCGGCAAAACCATGCGGCAGCTTTACATTGGCAAACTTCGTGGCACTGGCCTCATCGAGTTGCAACTTCTCGGTGGCGAAAGCCTTTAACTTGTCTTTCGACGAGAATGAATAAAGCACATTCCATACATCATCCGCCATTTCGTCGATGGTCTTTGTGCCGTTCTTCTTTTCAACGGCCGTGTATGTTTCGGCAATGCCAGCCTTCCAATCGCTGCCGAAGATGTCTATCAGCTGTGCTGTTACGGGACATCCCGACACGCCTTGGTGCATGCGGTAGTTAAACCTGTATGGCTTTTCGCCTGCTTCCTTAAACCAAGCGTATTTGTTTTTTCCTGCCAATGCCTTTGCTATGTCCTCGAAATCGAAGTTGGGTTTAGACTTTCTGAAGAATAGCGGCCAAATCTTTTCGCGTTCTTGTGCGTTTAGCGGCCGTAACGAAGTGTCGTTTGGGGTTTTTATCTTAATGTTATTGAGAATGCAGAGCATTCTGAACGCTTCGTAATCGGGGTGCGATTCGGCGCAACGCGGTTTCTTTGGCTCGAAGGTACACTTACCTACACCTTTGCGTTGCGACTTTAACGGGCGTTGGAAATACAAGGCCCTTTGCAGTTTTTCAACCCATTGGGCGTCCAGTTCTTGCTTTTCGCAGATGGCCAAGAACTCCTTTATATAATGTTCTTCCCTGTCGGTATATCGGCTCCTTAGCTTGACGGTGTTGCCATGTTGCTTGTAGAGTTGATAGAAATACTCGCCTAGAAAGGTGCAACCAGCCTTTTCCATCTCTACAGAAAGCTGGGCTATGCCCGATTTGACCTTGCCCGACTCGGCGGAATCGGCCGTGGTGTCGAGCCTGTTGCTAAGAAATCCACGACGTTGCGCCAAATGATAAAATGCCCGACCTAGAAGAAAACGCTGACTTTGATCGGTAAGATCGAGCTTTTGCGTTAGGCAACGATAGCGGCAATAGTAAGGGTTGTTCTCTTCGGCACTACCCGAACGCTGCCAAAGCATAAAGTCATCAGTTAGCGGATATGTTTTCTTGGCTTTCCATTGGCTCAGTTGCTCGTCGGAAAGATAAGGGCATAGGTCGAGACTTACCAACACTTTCAGGGTATCTATCTTACGCAGACGCCGCCTGGCATACTGCACCCGCAATGACTTGTGCCCTGTTCTTTCGGCCGCTTTAGACGATTCTACGCCTTTTTCTATCTTTACGCCTTCGCTGAAGATAACATCGCCACGTCTTACCAACTTGTAGTTTCCAGCGGCATCTCTGTCTACCACAGCCCAAGCAAGGCTGTTTGTACCCGTATCAAGTCCCAATATTCGTGTGATCATAATCGTTAGTTATGGTGTTGTATGTTTCTTGTTATTTACTATCCCATTAGGATTTAGGTGTAAAATTACATTAATTATTTGGTAGGGAAAAATGTTTTTGTTAATTTTGCAGCAATAAGATTTATTCTACATCTTATCACAATAAGGCTATATGCCGAAGGGCTTAGTCCCCATTGCCCCTCTTCGGAGGGGCTTATTTGTTTTAGGGCGCAACGAGAAAGGAGGGTGCTATGGGGGAATGCGGCACCGTTGCTCGGTACAATTGCAATAAAGGTGAAAGAGTTAAAAGGCATTTAAAGGTGAAAAAGTGAAAAGGTGAAAAGATGGCTTCGCCCTTTAAAGGTGAAAAGTGCCGGGTAAAAAGATGATTTGGGCTTATCACGAAATCGGACATTAAACCCAAATCGGCCTGTACAGATTTTGTGTATTGTTGGGCAAGTTGTCTGCCTTTTTCTCTTGACGTAGCCAGCACGCCTCCAAGAAAAAGACAGACAGGATGCCGACAAACAAACGAAGGATGAACAGGAAACGATGAAAACAGCTTAAAATGTTTGATGAACGGCCTAATGAACCGACTGGGATTAATAGCATTCGCTTCCTTTTTTCCAAAGGAAACACTGAATATGGGCGAATAATTCGTTTGTTGTTGGTATTTCAGGCAAGAGAGGAAGATTATCGTAACGCTTTGCTTTAATGCCCAATTGGGCTTTAACCTTTAACAAGCACAAATAAAAAGTCCCTATGCCAGGAAGACCATTGAACGGGCGATTGCCAACCCTTAACATAGACAATCGTTGCTTTCAACGCCCTTTACCCAACATAGGGATAAATTAGCTAACGCCCATTTGTGTTTTGCGTATGGCCGAAATGTTGGCTATTCCCTCTTTTGTTGCATGGCAGATGCCCCAAGGAAAGCCCGAAAAAGAATTAATGGAGCAAAGAAGCGTAAGAGAATTCTGCCCAAAAAGGGACATGAAGACCAACTATTTCTCCGCAACTTCTCTGATGAACCTATTCGTCTACGAACCAGTTTGTTTCTCCATTAATTCATCAAACCATTAAAATCACAAACATTTTATCATCACTCTATGATTTCTTGGCGTTTATCCGCGCTTAAAGATGAATGGGGTTACGAGGTGAAGAGTTAACGAGTTTACCAGTTGACGAGTTAACCAGTTGACAAGTTAACCAGTTGACAAGTTAACGAGCGAACAAGCATTTGGTTAGCTTGCTAGTGGGGCTAGCCTATCTAGTTGTACTAGGCATTCCAGTTGTACTAGGAGTTCTAGTTATTCTAGGCATGCTAGCTTTTTAGACCTGCCAGCTTTCTAGTTAAACTAGCCCCAACTATACTCGTTCATCGGTGGGCGAAGCCATTTTTTCACCTTTTCACCTTTTCACCCTTTCACCTTTTCACCTTTAAACACCCTTTCACCTTTTCACCTTTTCACCCTTAACCCCCCTTTCACCTTTAAACGTCTTTCTACTCTTGCGGCAGCATTTCCACGGTGATGCGGTTGCCGCTTTGCAAGATTTGTTTCATCAGCGCACACAGTTTTTCGGGTGTTTGTTGCTTAATCATGTCGCGATAACGGGTGTGCATGTTGATGCCGTGGCGGCGATACATGTTGATAACGCCACTCCAATAAGCATTGGTTTTCTCGGCACTAGCCACATTTTTAAGCATATACTCTTTCACCTTGTCGAGCATGGCAGCATCGCAAGTGCGCGTCATGTTCTCTGCCTCGCGATAGATGATAGCCATAGCCGTGTCGCGTTTCTCTGGTTTCACAGGACAAGTAACCAGTACGGAATAGTCGTGGTAGTCGCCTTCGATGGTTGCTCCACCTTCTGCCGACACCGAATAGGCTGCCGATGCGTCTTCGCGGATTGTCTTGATGTAAACCATAGAGAGAATTTGACCAATCATGTTCATACGTACAGCATTCTCCACCGAATAAGGTACGTCGGTGGTGTGCCACATAACGCAAGCCATGGCTTTGGGTGTTTCCATCTTACGACGGAACACATTCTCTATCTTACCTTTGGCAAACGAACTGGTGAGATGACCTTTAACCACCTTTCCCTTAGTGGGCAGCGAACCGAGATAACGACAGATAAGCTTGCGGAGCTGCGGTTCGTCGAAGTCGCCAATGAAACTAAACGTCCATGCAGCGGCATTGTTCGTGCGTTCGCGCGCTATTTGCAGTATGCGGTCGTAGTTGATGTCGGGCAGGTCGGCTTCCAACACGGGGCGAAGACGTGGGTTATGGCCGTAGACCGTGGCCACGAGCGAGTCGTTGAAGGCAATGTCGTGGTTGAGGGCGCGGTTTTTAAGTGCCATGCGCCACGAGTCCATCAGGGTGGCAAACGCTTGTTCGTCTTTGGTGATGCCACCCGACAGATACAGGTGGGCCAGCTGCAACATCGTTTCGACATCGCGCTTAGACGAACCACCCGACATGCCCATGTACTTATCGCCAATGGAAAGGCCTGCGCTGGCAATCTTGCCTGCAAGTATTTTGGGTAGCTCCATACTGCGGAATCCACCTAAGCCACTAATGGACACAATGTCGTTGAATACGGCCAAGTTGGTGTAGTCTTTCGGACCATAAAGCGACTTGCCGCCATGTGCGCTTGCGGCAAAGTTCACTTGGTCTTTCTTAAAGTCGGTTTTCTTCAAGATAACGGTCACGCCATTGGCCAGTTTCAACTCGGTATAACCCAGTTCGGCATTCTTTTTCTCCTTTACAATCTTGCCGGGACGGGGTAACTTGGTCATCAATGGAACCTCCTTCACCGTATCAACGTAGGGTTCTACCTTGGTTTGGCGTGCGGCGTGCACAGCTTGCAACAAGGATTCGGGCGCAGGATACACGTTGCCTTCCTTCTCGTTGTTGAAGTTGATGATAACCATATTGCGGTCGGTCTCGGGCAACAGCTGCGGCAGAATGGCGTTGATGTCGGTTAACGGGATGTTGGGCACCAGCTGTTTCATTATCTCATAATAGTCTTCGAAGGCGGGAATGGGTTCTTGCGAGAGGAAATGACCTTTGTAATCGTCGGCAAACGAGGCGTTGCCACGCTTGTCGCGACCATTGTATGCCTTTTCCAATGCACTGAGCAAGTTGGCCTTGGCGCGATCGTACTCGCTTTGGGTGAAACCAAACTTGGCGGCGCGATGAGCCTCAACAAGTGCGGCTTGCAGTGCGGCGGCAGTACCAGCCATGTCGCGCGGCGTTGCACTAATGGTGAAAGCTCCCTTTGTTTTGGCGAAGATGAAGTTGCCATCGGCAGCCGATGCACCCAAATAAGGACAGTTGGTAGAGTTTTGTGCGGCCTCGGCATAGCGGTCGTTGAGCATGCCTAGTGCCATGTTCTTGGCATAGTTGGCCAAGAGATAGTCTACGTTGCGTTTGAGCGAGTCGGGCCAGGCCTCGTGTTTGAACGACACTTCTACCGAGCTGTTGGCCTGTTCCTTATCCTTATCCACAACGATGATGGGTTCTTCGTTGTCGGGTACGGGCACATCCACCACTTTCGCTTGGTTGTCGGGGTTCTTCAAGGGGCCGAAAAGCTTTTTAATCATGGCCTCGGTGTGGGCTACGTCGATGTCGCCCACCACAATAATGCCTTGATTTGATGGATGATACCACTTTTCGTAGTAGTCGCGTAGCTCTTTGGGCTTGAAGTTGTCCACCACACTCATCAGTCCGATGGGGAAACGCGCGCCGTACTTCGTTCCAGAATAGAGTTTAGGCAGGTTGCGTTCTAGCATACGCGATGTGGCTCCGGTGCGTTCGCGCCACTCTTCGTGTATCACTCCACGCTCTTTGTCAATCTCGGTAGGGTCGAGTGTGAGTGCATTTGCCCAGTCGCTGAGTATCAGCAAGCACGAGTCGAGTGCCGTCTGGCGCGTGGTAGGCACGTTGGATATGTTGTAAACGGTTTGGTCGATGGAGGTGTAGGCATTGAGGTCGCCGCCAAACTTCACGCCAAGCGTTTCCAAGTAACGGATAAGTTCGTTGCCGGGGAAATGCTTTGTTCCGTTAAAACACATGTGTTCAAGGAAGTGGGCCAGTCCACGTTGGCTCTCTTCTTCTTGTATCGAGCCCACCTTCTGTGCGATATAGAAGTCGGCGCGATGTTCTGGCCAGTTGTTATGGCGTATGTAATAGGTCAGTCCATTGGGCAGTTTGCCTATCCTTACGGCGGTGTCCACGGGGATGGGTGGGGCCTGGTTAACGCCTTGTCCACGCAAGTTGGTGGGGACAAGCAGGGCTAAGAGTGCCCAGCCCCGCAGGATTGTTTTTAGGTTACTCATTCTTGTTTCAATAAATCGGTTACTTGTTAGCGATGTTAAGTCATCGGTTTACCCTCGACAAACGTAGCACGGCAGGCCCACCCCAGCTGCATCTCGTTCGGCATCCGCAAGGTTATGGGGGCGAAAGTGTTAGGAAATGCCCCTAGGTTATGTATAGTTTGGATAGCGCGAGATGCCGAGATGGAGGAGAAATGCGCTGAGGGCGGTTCGTCCTACCTGCTATTTAGTTTGGGGTTTAAGGCATGTTCAGGATATGCTCTGTTATCGAATAGGGCTGCCATTATTTACAAAGGCTGGTTCCTGAAATAAACTTTATTGGCTTTTTAGAACCGGCTTTAAGCTACCCCGAAATGCCACCTTGCGATTGTTCGTTGCCGCCCATTTATTCTATACCTTGCCTAGGCAGGCACCATTTGCTCACGGCTAGGGGTACACGGTTGCAATGAACCACCTAGCAATGAGCAAAGTATGCCAGCTAAAATCAAGGTTCCATCAAGAGCGGTTTATAGATTTCGCGTTATTCTTTTGCGGCAGGCGTAGTGAACTTCACCTTTTTAAGTTCGCCCCACTTGCCGTCTACGTTCTTAGCCATCGAGCAAGCGTAGTAAGTGGTGAGCGGTGTAGCGTTCCATCTTGCCCTGTCCACGCGGTATTGGTTCCAGTAAATGTCTTTGGGATGGTCGGTTTGCAGCATCTTGATAACACCGATGTTGCCCATGTCGGGTTTGTTAAAGGCCTCTTCGGTGATGATGATGTCGCGGTGCAACGATGCTTGGTCGTTGGGCGAGTACACTACATCCTGATAGTAGCCGCCTTTCTTGCTACCGCCAAACTCGCCAATCTTTATGTCGACTGTGGCTTCGCCGGGTCCGCCAAGCTTTTTCGTGGTAACGGGAACCTTGGTTATCTCTTGGAAAACGCCATTCTTATCCCATGGCAACACGCAGATTTCGTAATTGGCATCGGGCACCATCTCGCGCCAAGTGTGTTGCTTTTCGGTGGTGTAGTCTTTGCCGCTGAACTGCTTAATCATGTCGTAAGCGTTAGAGAAACCCATCATGGGGCCGTGTTCTTTCACGGTTTGTTCGATGGTTCCACCCTCAAACTGGCATAAGGCGTAGCCAGCCACGTCGGTGTTGGGCGTAAACTTCACCGTAACGCTGTCGGGTCCGATGTTCATTACCTGTGCCAGCACCTGCGCCGAGGCGAAACCTTGTCTGCGAGGAGCGGTAAACTGCGTGCGAGACACCTTGCCGGGCTTGCCGTCCTTGCCATAGCCAAGGGCGATGAGGGTGTATTCTTTCTCCGGAACAACCACCAATCCGTAGTCTACCAGTTTCTTATCTTTGACGTTGTCGGTGTATCGGGGTTTCTTCTGACCCGTGAAATATCCGTCAACAACCTCGTCTTTGATGATGCCGGCAATGTCTGATGTGAACAGCGCGAGACAATACGCTTGGCATTCGGCCGACTTTTTGAGCGTAACAGTTGGCGCGCCATCCTTGTTGGCCACGCTAACGTTTAGACTTACCTTATCTACACTTTGCGCTTGCACGGCAAACGCGCCAGCCAACAGCATCATCAGTGCGCCGGCACTTCTCTTTAAAACCATCATGTTCTGCATTTTATCTGTTTTTGTTTTGCGGCCACCCCACCACCTTGGGTAAGGGGATGGCCGTGTTGTTGTATTCATTAATATAAGTCAAGATAACCACTAGGCATGGCCACTTGCTTGATAGCGCATACGCGTCCGCCTACGTTATATTTCTTCATTAATCGCGGATGTGCAACAGGAACCGCGTAGTAAATCAGTACGTCGCCATTTTCGCAACCTACCACTAGATGGGGATATTCGTGATCAAGCCCCACCCAATAGCCCGTAACATCATAAACCATATAGGTGATTTTAGATGTTATTCCTTCCAAAGGGATTTTCTTAATTGTTATTTCGTTTGCACCAAAAGTTGTTCTATCGCCGTCTCGTTGAATAGCATAAATGTCCATCCCCTCTGAGAACAAATCGGTATAGGCCTTTGAAGAGTTTCCGCTAAGCTGCTCTCCCGACGCCGTTAGGAACACAGTCTCGTTTGTGAACAAGTGCCCTGGTATTTCATACGGACTCATATAGTTCATCGTGTAAGTCAATCGGCGCGCGTAATTGTCTACGGCGAAACAAGCTACCATAGATTTTCCTCCTGTGGTGTAGTAAGCCTGAAACCAACTGTTACGATTGTCACGGTATTCATCCCCATTCATCGTCGTAAGGTAATAAACGTTCGCGTCTTCGGGCATTTTTTCCGCAGGCGAATAGAATTGGTCTGAATGAAGCGTTACCACAAAGCTGCGATACTTATAAAAATCCGAGGAGTTAGTGGTAGTTGCTAAAACAACCCTTCGATTCTTCTCATCATAACAGGGCACATTGGTCACTCCCCAATTCGTGTGTCCGAATTTGGTAATCTTATAGCCCAATGAGTCTATATAATATGGATCGCTGATGAATTTTCCGCCCAAATAGTTCTTACCAAACTGGCGTGAGAACAATCGCCCGTCTTTCGTAGCAACCCAAGTCAAGGCAGGCGTATTCATACCACCATCTTCCTGGTCTTTCCGTCCGCTAACCTTAAAGTTATCGGGTGTGCCATCGGCAAACTGCGAACTTAAATCCCATTCCTTTTTCAAATTGCCTGCATTATACACCATTGCATCACCTTCTTCGGTTATCAACGTGAGCGAGCCGGCAGCACCGACATTCTTCGCTACAGCCACATCCAAAGACCTTGGCGTTCCAGGAACATTGTCTACCACATACTTGCCAAACTCAAAATTTTCTTTCAGCTTACCCTTCTCTTTCAAGTAATTAAGCCTAAACACGGTTAGTTTACCCACATTTGGCATGTTGGCCCCCATGGCGGAATAAACAACAAAGTCGCCTCCACCAATTGCAGGTTTAAAAAACAGCGTACATTTCACTTTGAATGTCACACCCGAAGATTTCTCGATGATGGAGAAGTCACCAGACTGCTCTTTGACAGGCATTTCTTCAAGCCCCATTCTTTTCAAGAACTCATCAGTGGTCATCTCCTCCTTCAATTCCGTGCTGTACACTTTTCCGTTCATTCGCCACTCATAACGCACCTCTTGGCTGCGCTGCAACGAATCCAGTTTTCCCCAATTGAAATAGCGTGAGCCATCAAGCCTTACGGGCCGACCGCCATAAACCAATACCTGTATCGGGCTATCCATAAAATTATCGAGCCATGTAGGCGGTTTCAACGACTCGTATTCGTAATTTCCGTCGTCACTAAAACATGATGCCAGCATCAGCGGCATAAGCATTGCTACGAATGCATATCTCAAGTTCCGCATAATTTTCTATTTTATAAGGTGTCACACTTTAACGGTCATTGGCGAACCGTCTTCCTCTACGGCCTGGTCGGGATGCTTGCCCAGCCATTCCTTAAACTTCTGAACCAACTTCCTTGCTTTCCAAGGAGCGTCAGACAACATACTCTCGTTCAGTGACGCTGTCGGGTCGATGTGCGTCACAAAAAGCTTATACTTACGGCTGGAATACTCTCCCAGCAGCAATTCCGTAACCTCCTTGTTCCACCAAGCAGGCTTGATGGCATCGCGGGTTAGTATAACAATCGCCTTCGTACGTTCGGTCTGCCCCAGCTGTAAATCGCCAAGTGGGACCAATTCCACCATCAGCCGCACCCCCTTAGGCAGGTCTTTAAGTCTAGGTTTGCGATACATCTTTATCACAACGGTGTCTGTACGGTTGGTGGCATTTGCAGGGGCGGGCCTTGCCCTAAACGTATATGTGTCTGCTAACTTATACTCGTCGGGGTTGGCAGTGGTTCCTTCGGGTATCACACGCAATTTGAAAGTTTCGTCCTTAGTTAGGTTTCTCCCAGCCAAATGCACTTCGAGCATGGCATCTAGGGCATCTATGTCGTCACTAAGAAAGAAGAACGAGGCGAAAGTAGAGTCGGCTGTGTGCTTGCCTGGCTCTTTTTCGTTCATATAATATTTGTCGAAATACAGGTAATGGTCATCGCCGAACGTTGTCAGAGGTTCTTCCTTACAAGAAGAGAACAAGGCGATTGCCGCCAAAGGCAGCGTAAACAATAACTTTCGCATAATGATAAATGTTATGGGGTCAGAGATTTTCATCAGTAGGTAAAGGTAGCACCGCTTCTGCTTTGGAGAATGGTTTCACCGATTTGTCGTCGCGTTTCACATCTGCCCCGAGCCTTTTATAAAGGTAGAACAGCTGCCCCTCGCTTATCCATTCGCGTTGCGCCTCTCTTACAAGATCTTTTTGGAAGTCGCCGAATGTACTCTTAACTGCCAATGGGCTTGTTCCTAATCCACGGTGTTCGCGCATGTCGTTGATTATTTTGTATGCAGCGGCGAAGTTACTCTTTCGCGCTTCAGTCTCGGCAATTATGTATCGCATCTCCGAAGTTCGCAACAAAGGGAAGATGCTCAATGTCTTGTCGCGTTCTACTAGGTCGTTCTCCTTAACATACCATTTCACCGACAGATTGGTCTTGTACGCTCCGTCGGGAACGTAAAGCAGGCGAGTACATCGAATGTCTCTTGCCGACTCATCAATATTATCCACCGTCTTGAATATGTCTTGCCCTTCGGTATTGACGATAAACAGTTGGTCTTGTGCAACGACGGCCTTCTTTCGGGGATACTGTGCCAACATGTTCGAAATCAGTCCTAACCTAACGTTGTCCCTATACACGCCCATAATGAGGTTGTCAACCATGCGTACATCCCTCGCATCTTCTGGCCGTTCGGCATAAAAGAAACCATCGAATCGTTCTTCCTTAAACGGATAGTACTTCTTTTTATCCTCTACAGTAACTTCAGAATTGATTATCTCCTCTGCACACTGCTTGGCCTTATCGTAGAAAGTGTCGTCATAAGCACCCTTATACTGGTAAGCACGAGCCAATGTAGCGGTTATGGCCCAGTAGGAGAATCGATAACCACGTCCAACGAAGAACTCGTCTAGGTCTTGTCGGTTGGCATAAATGCCCGTTCCATACTCGAACTCGCTATAAAAACGAGCTCTCCCAGAGGTATTCGCCTCATTGCCACGAGTTGATAAGTCGTATGGCTTAACCAATTCGCGAGCCTCTTCCAAGTCTTTAATCACGGCATCAAGCACCTCACTCGTCTTCATGTGCTGGGCTAAAGTGTTAGGAAAGTGTGTTATGTATGGCACATACACACCGCCGTCATCATCTTTCGGAGCAGGCGCAAACAGCCTGAGCATGTCTAGATGCACGTATGCACGTACAGCCTTTGCCTCACCCAATATCAGGCTTTTCTCCATTTCGCCTTGCGCGAACTTGCCTGCATTTTCGCCCCCCACGTTCTGGATAAGATCGTTGGCGGCACCTATGCACTTATAGGCGGCCATCCACATTTTGTCTATCTCAGGGCGCAAGTCCTTGTTTTGATAATCGCGCTTACCTGCCGCGATAAGTGCCGTACTACTTAAGTCTTCGTGGCGAACGTTCACGTTATACTGGTTTGAGAAAAAATCAACCAAGCCACATTGCAGGTTTTTGCCGTAAAGCACATCTTCTGCCATGTTGATGTACAGGCCATGCAACACACTCCGATACCCATCGCCTTTCTCGAACAATTCTTTCGAGGTGGATTTTCCTTCCACCGGAACGTCCAACCATTCGTTACATCCTGTCAACGCCATAACGATGGTTATCGCCGTAGCCATATATGTTATACCTTTCATAATCGTATTCTTTTGTTTGTCCACTAATAAGATGCACGCAACGTAAGACTATATGTGTGCGCATAAGGATAAGAGAGTCCTCGTTCCACCTTTATGGTACTCCAACGGCCTAGGTCGGCGGCATTGAAAACCACAGAGAGGGCATTAAGTTTGAAGAGAGAAGTTATTCGCTTGTTGAAGTCGTAACCAATGGACAAGCTGTTGAACGAAACAAAATTGTCGTTCTGCACAAAACGTGACGACCTATTGGTGAGACCTCTTTCACGTATGCCATAAAATTGCGAAACGTCGCCCACACGGTACCAGCGGTCGGTCAAGACACGCCTGTCTACGTTCTCCTTTTCAATGTTGGCATTCTCCACCTTCGACACCAACGTGTTGTTGTAGGCCTGTCCACCATACGCATACTTGAATCCTGCGTTAAGATAAATGCCTCGCCATGCTACATTAATGCCAAAAGTACCCTGCACGTCAGGGTTAAAGTCGCCACAAACAACCATGTCGTTCTTATCCCATACCTGTGTCACAGTTCCATCTAACTTACGGAAGAATTCTGTTCCCGTGGCGGGATCGATACCCAACGAGGGCACGGCATAGATAGCCGAGGTAGATGCACCCACGTAATAAAGTAGCGGTGGCAAGGTAGAAACACGCCCGGAAGATTCTGAAGAGTAGTTATCACGTATTTTCTTGTTATACTCTTCCATCGCAGGGTTTAGCTTTGTAATGGTGTTCTTGTTATGGGCTAAGTTGGCGTTAAGCACCACAGCCCAATCCCTGTTCCTAAAAACAGTTACATTAGTCTTTAGTTCTATACCTTCGTTAAGCACACCGCCTACGTTTCCACTATAGCTGTCGAATCCCGACGAGGGGCGAACCTTTACCTTGTCTATCATGCGGTCTGTGGCTTTGTGGTAGTAGGTTGCTTCCAAGAAGAAACGCCTTTTGAACAGTTCCAAAGAAAAGCCTAGGTCCAAAGTCTTCGTCAACTCCCAAGACAAGTCGGGATTTCCAAATGTTGCCAGCAAATAGCCGGGCCCTGTGTAATACCATGACGGTGCGTGTCCGTAGCTGCTTATCACATCGAAACGTGTGAAGGTAACCTTACCTGTACTTCCGTATGTGCCTTTTAAACGCAAGCTGTTTATCCAAGGCATACGTTTGATGAAATCGTAATTATGCATGTTCACACCCACGCCGATGGAGGCAAAGGGTGCAAAACGCCGCTCTACACCGAACTGCGATGAACCATCAAGACGGAACGATGCATCTAGCAAATAAATTTCATCGTATGTGTAATTTAATGCGGCCAACAATCCGAACGTACGCACCTTTATTTCTGTATCCTTGGTAACACCATCCTGAGACGCGCTATACGATGGCTTGTTCTGCGAGCCGAGGCTGAAACCCTGATATTTGTAAGCAATCGGATGCGAAATGGTCTCAATAGCCTCTACACCGCTTGTTAAGTTCACAAAGTGTTTCTTAAAGCGTTGATTAAAATGGAGCGTTGCATTCAGGTTCCATTTCAGGTCGCTATTCTTGGATATGCTTAGTTCTCCTCGTTTGTTCTCTACTCGCCCTTTGAAAGAGGGGTGCTTTGGGTCGATGAAACTGTCGTCGTTGGTTTGTACTTGGCTTATGCCAAAGGCTCCCCTTAAATAGAAGGTGGGGGTGAAATACACGTTAACACCCAAGTTGTTGGTAATGTCGGTGATGGTGCCTCGTCCATTATAGCTTTCCAGCTGTTGCTGTTGCCATAGGGGGTTCACCTGTCCCGATTGGGGTAGCTTTTGCAGATACTCGCCATTTTCACCATAAATGGCATCGTAAGGCAAATATGTGCCGTAGTTTGAGAACGAACCGAAGGGCGAATCCTCATACGAGGTGCGATTAATGGTTACGTTGTCTTGTATCTGTAACCATTCGCGTAGACGATAGTCTATCTTCAAACCACCACCCCAACGGTTGCGGTACGAACCTTTCATCACACCACGGTTATTGTCGTAGTTGAAAGCCAACTCATAACGCATCGAGTTTACACCACCCGAAAGCATAACGCTGTTACGCCAGTTCATCACATTACGTAACGGCCTAGCCAGCCAATCGGTATTCACACCGCGCCTTATCTCATTCAGCCTATTGTTATACAGAATTTCCTTTTCCTCTTTTTGCCAGTTCTCTTTGGCCGTATAAACACCTGCGTCTTTCTCCACTTGCAGTTTTTCAGCGGCATTAGTCAGGTTATAGTCCGACAGGTCGGGGAAGGTTAGTTCCAGGGTAGTGTTGTAATCGATGCGTATCTCGCCTACTTTCGGGGGAACGGACGTTACCACCACCACGCCGTTTGCAGCGCGCGAGCCGTAGAGTGCCGTGGCTGCCGCATCTTTGAGGATGGTCATACTTTGGATGCGGTTGATGTCCATGTCGTAGATTTTCTGTACAGGCACCTCGAATCCGTCGAGCATGAAGATGGGCATGTTTGGGTTTCCCAAAAGGTTGGTGCGCCGTTCCAGCGCTTGGCCGTTGGCATCGAACTCTTGTCGTTGGATGTTTGATGCACCGCGAATGTTGATTTCGTTGATGTGGTTGGGGTCCGAACCAAATCCGCCGCGGTCGATAATACGGAAAGAAGGGTCGAAAGCCTCCAAGGCCTTCACGGCATCCTTTACGTTCACCTTTCGCAACTCGTCGCCGGTCACCACCGTGGCCGTACCCGTAAAACTGTTTTTCTTCAATTTCTGAAACCCCGTAACCACCACCTGGTCCAGCTGGTTGGCATCGTCTTCCAGATAAACTGTTACAAATCGTTTCTTGCCCACGGTAAACTGGCGTGGCTTGAAACCGATAAAACTAACGTGAACCACATTGCCAACCGACAAGCCTGTCATCACGAACTTTCCGTCGGCCGACGTAACCGTGCCCTTGGTTCCGTCTTTAAGTTTCACCGTGGCGCCCACAACGGGTTCGTTCGTGTTGTTGTCGATTACTATGCCTTCAATCGTAATGTTGCCCGTTGAGCCCGGGCCTTGTGCATGCGCCTGGCTCCAACACAGCAACAATGCCATGAGCCAGAACATCACGTTCGCTGGTCTTGATAAGTTTCTACGCATAGGTATTACAATTTTCGAGTTTGTAAATTTGTTATTTAACCCTTTTGTTTCTTGTTTAGTGTTAGTTATTCGATGGTTGATTAAGACGTTCGGGGTTCATCGTTAAGGTTTCTGTTCCGCCGCCGCCTTTTAGGCCCATATCTAAACCGCCCTTTTTATGCCTATATATTATATAGGAGTATTGCGGTGGCTGATAGGTAACGCTGGGTTGGTTGCAGCTATCTGAAAAGTGGCGCAAAACAATTTTTCGCAAATATACACCTTTTATCGATACCAACAAAATGGAAAATTCGATGATGTAACTAAGTGTTGCACTGCAACATCCCGATGAATAAAGGGGTTTCGAGGGTTTACAACAAGCTGAAAATGGCTTAATTTGCAACGAAAAAGTCCGATGATATTTCAAATTTCAGAAACGAATTGGCCAATATGCCGGTGCCCGACAACAACAAACATGCGGTGTTAAGAATATAAAATCCGCACGCGCCTCATCACAACATGCCGCCGAAATAAGCAACAACACAATGGGCTTTTGCAACGCCAAGTTGGCAAAGCGGCCCATCCCCTAGTCCCCTTCTCCCCCACAGCCTCATCGCCCCAGCCTGTGTGTGCAGGTGTTACTGGTCTTTGCAGCCCATCTATCACACCCATCTGCTACACCCTACAACCATTGTTTTATGCAGCTAAAAAACGTGCAACGCAGCACCTAAGCAACAAAATACAGCCAATTATCTGCATTTAGGAAGAAAAAATGCTGCAATACGAACTATTTTTCATAATTTTGCCAATGAGCCGCCATACATGCCGCACAAGCGAAACCCGCCCTCTGATGGACAAAGATTTCCCATTCAGCTCAGACCGACAAGCTACAACGGAGATTTAACAGAACTGTCAAACAACCTTGCATGCGCCATGAAAGCGGACTGCTATCAACGAAATCACAAACAATGATGTGCGCCCAGAAACAACACTCCATTTTCGCGCTGCTTGCCCTAACCTTGCTGATGTGCGCCTGCCATAACCGCACACTGTCTAGACTGGAGCAGATAGACTCGTTGTTAAGTCAAGACAACGTGGAAAAGGCCTACACGCTTGTGCAGGCCATACCCATACACGAAATGGAAAACAGCGATGAAATGGCCTATTTTACGCTGCTTAAAACCGAAGCTACCTACCGAAACATGATTTCAATCGACAACGACTCGATAGACATCTCCGTGTTTTATTACGAACAACACGGACCCAAAGAACAGTTGGCGCGCGCATACTACTACAAGGCATGCATCCTTTTCTTCAACCGCAACAACGTTACTGCCGCCATAAAACTGCTGAAAAGAGCCGAAAACACCGCCAAAGGGCATGGCGGATTGGCCTTGATGCACAAAATTTTCTCTACCCTAAGCTACATCAACCTCTGCACCAAAAACTACAACACGGCACTGAATTATGCCGAAAAGGCGCGCGGCATGGCTACACGCGCCAGCAACGACCTGTGGATGGCGTACAGTCTCTCCTATATCGCCAATGCGTACAGCGGACTGGACATGCCCGACAGCAACCTGAACTACCTACTTAAAGCACTAAAGCTGTACAAACACCTCGACACCGAAAGCCAAACCGTGTTGCTGGCCAACATCAGCGATGTGTACAGCCAGAAGGGAGACACGGTGAAATCGGCCAAATTTATACTTCGCGCACTAAAAGAGCGACCCGACAGCTACACTTACACTATTCTTACCGACCTATACATCCGGCAAGGACAATATCAAAAGGCATTCGACCTGCTGCAAAAAGCCCTGGCAAGCGACGACGTGTACACACGCGAGAAAGCCCTTTACAACCTTTTCAAGCTGAAACAGAAAATGGGCGACTACGTGGGAGCTGCCAACACGGCCGACTCGCTGCTCATTTTCAAAGAAAAACAACAAAAGGAATGGCAGGCCAACAACGTCTACGAAATACAAAACAGATTCGACATCGAGGCAAGCGAGCGCGAAATACGCTCGTATCGCATTTACATCACTTGCTTGGCCTTGGTGCTGGTACTGTCGGTCATCACCTTGGTGCTGTACCATAAGTATAAGGTGGCCAAAGCCAAGCGCAGTATCTTGGAGAAACGACTGCTCATTAGCGAATACAGCGACCGCATAGACCAATTTAAAGTGTCGCAAACCGAGGCCAATAAAGAGCTGAACTCGCTCAGACAAAGGGTGAACAACCTTAAAGATAAAGAACTGAAAGTGCTGAGCAACGGCAAGCTGCTGTACGAAAGCATACTGCAAAACCATTCCACCGTACATTGGAGTACGAACGATTTCGCCGATTTCATCGAGTATTTTAAGTTTGCCGACCCAACATTCATGCTTTCGTTAGACAACACTTACAACAACCTTTCTACCCGACAATATCTCTTCCTCATCGTAACGGGTAAGTTGGGAAAAAGCGAAACCGATGCCGGCGACATCCTGGGCATCAGTCCTGGTAGCGTGCGCTCTATCAAGAGCCGCATCAAAACAAAAAAGAAATCATAGTCCAAGCGCACGTTGGTTTTACAAACAGGCACAGGCCTTTAAGAGGAGAAATTGCGCTTTTTACAGAAGAACAAAAAACATATATGAAGTAGCCTTGTCTTTTTCAGAAGTTATTTCCCGTATTTAAGGCCTCAGCCTTTTCCGCATCGGGTATCTTTCTCTGCGCAGATGCAGGCTTTGGTGCCGAACAAATATATGAATGGACCCTTATAGAAGTGTTTGAAATAGGTCCGACACCGCACAAACTAGCTGGGTGGGATGGGGCTATATCGCATTTACAAGTAATTTTGCCGAAGGGAGAGAAAACCAAAATAATTTCAAAGGAGAAAAAGAAAAAGCGGAGGATTGTTATATGATTGACAACATAAAAGAATATATAAATTTAGCAGACAGCAACAACTTAGAAGATAATAATAGGACCAAAATGGAACCATTATCTTCCGAAGTAATCTCTGAGATAACACATAACTATCCCGAGAGGAAAGCGTGGCTCGTTCATAACAAACATATACCTACTGACGTGCTAAGGATTCTTTGCACAGACAGCAACTCGGATGTTCGGTTTACGGTTGCTATGAAAAACAAAAATGACAGATACATATTTGAGACTTTGATGAAAGACCCTGATTTCTCAATTCGAATGGCTGTTGTAAGAAACAAGAAAATCCCAATGGATTTATTAAGAAGAATGGCAGATGATAAGAGCGACAAAATAGCCACAGAGGCAATGAGGGTTTTAAAACTAAGGAATAGAAACCGTCTCGATCTTTGATATTCCAATAAACTGAAAGAAATTTGTCGTCTTTGTGATGCCAATACAAGATAAACACGCCTCTCACATACGAAGTGCAGCACTTATCAACTCCTTGGCTTATAAACTCCTTGGCTTATAAACTCACGAAAGCCAAACCACTCCAGAAGAGATCAACTCATCAACTCAAAAGCTCAAAAGCTCAAAACTCAAAAGCTCAAAACTCAAAACTCAAAACTCAAAACTCAAAACTAATCAACTCAAAAACTAATCAACTCACAAACTCAACAACTCATCAACTCATCAACTCATCAACTCATCA